>JBBRWC010000003.1:0-90064 GCA_038246255.1 Planctomycetota bacterium | reverse complement strand
GGTCGAGTACGCGCCGTAGCGATGGGCAAGCTCCAACGCGCCGGCAGTGGTGCGCGGCAAATGCGCGAGCGCCCGACCTGCGCTGCCCGCACCGTCGCCCAAGGGCACGAGCACCACGTCGAGCCGGCCGCGAAAGCGCTTCTCCAAAGTGGCAAGCTGCTCCGCGGCGAAACGGGAGCACGGGCAACTGGGATTGAAGAAGTGCACAAGCAGCGGGTGCTCACCCGTGCCCGCGGCAACCGTCGGACGCGCCAGCCGCGACCCGCTGCTCGGCACGACGAGCCCGTCGGGTATGGGCGTCGCCAGCGAGTAGCGCAGGTCCTGGTGCCAAAAGAGCCCCGCCGCCGCCGCGAGCGCCAGCGCGACCCACGCGACCGCGAGCGGCCCGAGGGCGCGCGTGCGCAAGCGGGAGCGCACGTCGGGGCGCAACGCCACCGACGCTGTGTCAGCACCGGGGATGAGCGGGGGGGGCCGGTCCATCCCGGGGGTATCGGATTCCCCTAGGTCGAAACCGGAGTCGATTGTAGCGGGTGGGTCGGTAGTCCCCCGACAGGATCGCGCAGCGCCGGGTCGCCCAGCGGATGGCCGACGAGCAGGCCGCTGGCGACGTGGCAGCGCTCGGGTAGGCCCGCGACGTTCGGAATCGACAGGTTACGGCGCAGGAGTTGGGGCATGCGATGGCCGCGGGGAGGCTCTCCCGGGCGGGTCAATCCGGCTGACCGTAAACACGCCGCGGTGGCAATCCCAGTTCGCGGCGCAGGGCCGCGAAGGGTGCCTTGATGCGCTCGAAGATGAACTTGCAGCGCACCGCGTAGGGCGCGAACGCGCTCTTCATGCCGTTGATCGATAGGGTCTCGAGGTCGTCGAGGTCGAGCCCGTAGTGCTTTACGGCGAGCATGTACTCCGCGGTCATCGTGGTCGCGCTCATCAACCGGTTGTCGGTGTTGAGCGTGATGCGGAATCCCAGTCGGCGCAGGATGGGGAAGGGGTGCTCGGCGAGGCTCGGCGTGGCGCCAGTTTGCACGTTGCTGGAGAGGCAGATCTCCATGGGCACGCGGTGGTCGAGCACGTATTGAGCGAGGCGTCCGACCTTCGCCACTTCGCCCTTGTGCAACACGATGTCCTCGACGAGGCGCACACCGTGGCCGATGCGGTGGGCGCCGCAGTACTGCAGCGCCTGCCAAATGCTGGCCGGGCCGAAACTCTCGCCCGCGTGGATCGTGATGGCGAAGTTCTCGCGTTTCACCATGCGGAACGCTTCTTCATGTGCGGCGGCGGGATGCCCCGCTTCTTCGCCAGCGAGGTCGAAGCCCACGCACCCCTGGTCGCGGTACTCAAGGGCGAGTTCCGCCATCTTCAGCGATTCCGTGGGGCTCTCGTTGCGCAGCGCGCACACGATCAGTCCAAACCCGACGCCGGTGGCGACACTGCCGCGTTCGAGGCCGCGCAGGACCGCGCGCATCACTCCTTCGAGGCCCAGTCCGCCGAGCGTGTGGAAACGCGGCGCGAAGCGGACTTCGCCGTAAACGACACCGTCGGCGGCCTGGTCTTCGATCCACTCCCGCGCCGCGCGCTCGAGCGCCTGCTCGGTTTGCAGCACCGCGATGGTGTGGCGGAAACCCTCCAAGTAAAGCGCGAGGCTGCCGCGGCTTGCCCCGCGTTGGAACCAAGCGCCGAGCGCGCCAGCGTCGCGCTCGGGCAACGCGGTGTATCCGGCCGCATGCGCGAGTTCGAGTACGGTCGCAGGCCGCAGGCTGCCATCGAGATGTTCGTGGAGCGCGACTTTGGGCAACCGCCGCACCACGTCAGGATCGTAGAGCGGCGCGGGCTTGGGCTCGGGGAGGGGGGTGGGTTCGGTCTCCAGGAACGCCGGCGCGGGCGCGACGAGGCGGCCCGGGGCGCTGACGCCGCCGCTCTTGCCCCCCGACCCCGCGGCGGTCGTTGGAGCCGCGGGGGAGGGCGGATCGGTGAAATGTCCCTCGGTGGACGCCGGCATGCCAGAACCTAGCCTGCCGGTCCCCGTGGCAAAAGGCCCCGATTGGCTCAGAGCTTTCCCGTGGGGTCACGCCATGCGTGCGGCGGCGCCTGCGGCAAGGCTCGCGAAGGGCAGGGTGCGGGGCCGCAGCAATTCGCGCAGCCACAGGTCGTACTCGCCGAGTTCCCGCACCACCGTGACCCCCCGGGGCGGACGGCGGGTGAAGCGTGCGTCCTGCCAGCCGATGCACAGCTCGACGGAGTTCGGCAGGCCCGCGCGCAGGCGCAGGACAAGGCGCTCCTGGTCGGGACTCGCAAGCACGATCGGCACCGGCGCGCAGACGGCGTCGACCCCCATCTCCTTCGCGGCCGCCAGCACCTGGTCAAGGGGTGTGTCGCGCCCGAGCAACCGCACGCGCACGCCCTTTTCGGCGGCGATCAACGCGGCCATCTGCACGGGCAGATCGTGCAGGTCTTCCTCCAACGTGCACAGCAGCAGGGTCGGACCGCTGGACGCGGCGCCGATACCAAGGCGCAGCCCGCGCAAAAGATCGTGCAGTAGTTCCGTCAGGAAGTGCTCGTGGCGCACTTCCAGGTTGCCGCCGGCCCACGCGCGGCCCACGGTCTGAAGAAGCGGGCCGAGCGTGCGCGAGACGAACTCGGTCGCGCCCTGGCGCTCGTAGGAGCCGCGCAGCGCGGTGCTCAGCGCAACGGCGTCGAAACGCCGCAGGAGTTCCATCCATTCGCCGATGTCGGCGGGCGGCGGTGACGAACGCTGGCGCTCAAGCAGTTGTTCGAGCGCGGCGTCGTCCTGGGGCACGATCACACCGGGCCGGTGGCCGGCGGATACCGCCTCGACGACGCGCCGCAACCAGCGCAGTTGTTCGGGGGTGTACCGCCGGTGGCCGGAGGGCAGGCGCACGGGTTTGGGTGCGCCGTAGCGACGCTCCCACACACGAATGGTGTCGGGGGAAACACCGGTCGCCTCGGCGAGTTCGCCGATGGACAGCAACTCAGGGGCTTTTTTAGCGCTGGGCATGGCCGCGGGGGGGAGGTGCGGGGTCGAACGGGAGGAACTGCCGCAGAAGAACGGCCCGCCGCCGGGCGGGTCAATCGGAACATAGGCCGGGTGTTGAGGTTTTTATCTAGAAACTGCGCGATTTGCGTCGGTCCGGTCGGCACGCGAACACACCTGGTGCTGCCACGGTTCCCCGTAGCGGTTCTGCAAATCCCGGCCTGGCCCGCGAGCGGCGGCGCGCGGGCCTGCCGCGGGTCTGCGCCGTCCCCTGCGGGCGTATCCTCGTCCCCCCCGACCGTGGCCTCCCGCTTCTGATTCCTGCCCGTGAACGAACCCTCCGCACCCCGCGTCCGCTTCGCCCCCAGTCCGACCGGTCGTCTGCACATCGGCGGCGCCCGGACCGCGCTCTTCAACTGGGCGTTCGCGCGGCGCCACGGCGGCGTTTTCCTGCTGCGCATCGAGGACACGGACCACGAGCGCTCGAAGCCGGAATACGAGCGCGCAATTCTCGAAGGGCTGCGTTGGCTCGGCCTCGACTGGGACGAGGGTCCCGACGTGGGCGGGCCCCACGCGCCGTACCGGCAGGCCGAACGCCTGGACTTGCACATGGCGGCGGCGGCGCGGCTCGCGGCTCAGGGATCCGCGTACCGCTGCTTTTGCTCCGCGGAGCGACTTGAGCAATTGCGCGAACAGCAGAGCGCGCGCAAGGCAAAGCCCGGTTACGACGGGCTGTGCCGTTCGATTCCCAAGGACGTCGCACAGCGTCGAGTTGACGCGCGCGAGCCCAATGTTCTGCGCTTCGCGGTTCCCCAGGGCGAAACGCGCTTTTTGGACCTGATCCGTGGAGATGTGACGTTCCAGAACACCGAGGTCGACGACTGGGTGATGGTGCGCACGGACGGCGGCCCGACCTACAACTTCGTCGTCGTGTGCGACGACACGGCGATGGGCATCACGCACGTGTTGCGCGGTGAGGAGCACCTCACGAACACACCCAAGCAGGTGCTGTTGTACCGCGCGCTCGGTTGCGAACCGCCGCGCTTTGGCCACTTCCCGCTGATGCTGGGCACCGACGGCAAAAAGCTGTCGAAGCGCACGGGCGACACCGCACTCGAGGATTACCGCGACCGCGGCTTCCCCGTCGAAGCCGTGCTCAATTTCCTGTGCCTGCAAGGGTGGGCGCTCGATGGCAAAACCGAGGTCTTCGGCGTCGACGAGCTAATCGCGAACTTCGACCCCGCGCAGGTTTCAAAAGCCGGTTCGATCTTCGACGTCGACAAGTTCATGTGGATGGCGGGTGAATACATCCGCATGGACACCCTCGAGCGTGTTGCCGAGCGCTGCGCTCCGCACGTCGTGGCGTCGGGCCAGTTGACCGCGGACGAGATCCACACGCGCCAGAGCTGGTACCGCGCGGCGGTCGCAACCGAGAAAGAGCGCATACGCACCTACGCGGAACTCCCCGAGCGCATCGCGTACCTGTTCCACCCGGACGACGGGCTCGTGTTCGATGCGAAAGCCGAGGCGAACGCGCGCAAGCAACTGGGGGATGGGGCGCTCGTGCACGCGTACCTCGATTGGCTGCGGCCCAAAGTCGCAGCGGGTGTGGACGCCGCGGCGCTGCGGGATGGAACGAAAGCGTGGCTGGCCGAGCGCGGCGCCAAATTTCCCGCGCTCTTCCAACCGCTGCGCTGCGCCCTGACCGGTGAACCGGGGGGCCCCGACCTCTTCGACGTGATGGCCCTCCTCGGCTCTGAACGCACTCTGACGCGCCTCGGGCACGGAATCGCGCGTTTGCAAACACCCGTCGCAACCTGACCTTCCCACGCGCGAACACCGCTGAGCGTACACAGAAGAGCGAACACCGCTGAGCGAACACCGCTGAGCGAACACCGCTGAGCGAACACCGCTGAGCGAACACAGATGAGCGAACACAGATGAGCGAACACAGATGAGCGAACACAGATGAGCGAACACAGATGAGCGAACACAGTGCGATCCTGACCTGGGAACGGGGCGATCAAGACTTCCTCGACAAGAAGTTCAGCCGTCGCCACAGCATCCGCTTCGATGGCGGCCTCGAGATCGCGGGTTCCGCCGCGCCGACTTCCGTGCCGCCGCCGCTGTCCGATCCCGCGGCCGTCGATCCCGAGGAGGCGTTTGTGGCCGCGCTCGCAAGCTGCCACATGCTGTGGTTCCTCGGGCTCGCGGCCAAGGCCGGTTACCGCATCGACCGTTACCGCGATGAACCCGTGGGCACGCTCGCAAAAAACGAGGATGGCAAGCTCGCGATGACGAAGGTGGTGCTGCGTCCCTACGTCGTTGCGAGTGGCGTGAAGCGCCTCGAACGCGCGGCGTTCGACACGCTGCAGCACGCCGCGCACGAAGCGTGTTTCATCGCCGCGTCGATCCGCTCCGACGTGGCGATCGAGGCGAACTTCGAAAACCGTTGAAGTGCGCGGTCACGCGCTGGCTGCGGTGGGCACGAGGCCCGCGATTTCCGCGGGTGTGAGCCAGCGCCACGTTCCCACCGCGAGTTCCCCGAGTTCAAGTCCACCGACCGCGGTGCGGCGCAGTTTCACCACCTTCGAGCCGACGGCACGCAGCATGCGCCGGACCTGGCGGTTGCGCCCCTCGCGGATCTCGATCTCGAGGATCGTCGCGGGCCCGCGGTCGCGCAGATGCCGCACCGTCGCGGGTCGCGTCGGGCCGTCGTCGAGGTGCACACCCGCGGCGAGCTGCTCGAGCGCCGCGGGTTCAACGCGCGGTTTGGCTTCGACCTGGTACGTCTTGCGGACGTGGTGGCGCGGATCGAGCACGCGACCGGCGAAGCCGGGATCGTTGGTGAAGAGCAGCAGACCGCTCGTGTCCTTGTCGAGGCGTCCGATCGGCGCGATCCAGTCCTTGATGCCGTCCAAATAGTCGTAAACAGTCGCGCGGCCCTCGGGGTCCCGCCAGGTGGTGACGCAGCCGCGGGGTTTGTGCAGCATCAACACACGGCGTGTCGACGGAGCGCTCCCCGGCGGGGTCAAGCGGCGACCGTCGACCTCGATCGCCGCTCGTGACCCGTCGATGATGCGGTCCGCGTCGCGCTCGATCCGTCCGTCCACGCGCACACGTCCCGCGGCGATCCACTCCACCGCGTCGGTCCGCGAGCAAACCCCCGCTTTCGAGAGCCAGCGCGCAAGCTCATGCCGCGGTGCGCCCATCCGCGGATCAGCCCAGGAACGAGCGGTGGAACGTGTACTTGGTGCGGATCATGTCCATGTCGAGGTTGAAGGCCACCTTGATCATGCCGTAGTTGTTGAGCTGCGTGTCCGCTTCCTTGTAGTCGCCGCGGCTTTGCCACGTGTGCGCGCGGGACAGCATTTGGCCGACACGACCGCGCGGGTCGGCGACGGCGAGCAGCGCGCGGCCGGACACCGCGATGGACGTGTGGCGCTCAAGGTCCCGGCCGAGCTGCGCCCCGAGGAACCCGACGATCTTGCCGCCGGCCGCCGCGGCCACCCACACGTCGCAGTTTTGCGTATCGACGCAGTACGAGCGCGCCCACCGCGCCATCAGCTCGCCGGCGTCCTTCTTCGGAATGTCCTCGTCCAGGTGGTAGCGGTTGAGCGTGAAGCTGGTCGACGACAACTGCGCGACCTGATCGATGTCGCCCGGCTCTACCCTGCGCACGACACCGTCAAATCCAAAAACCGCGGGGTCGACCGTGCCGGAACCGCGGCGCTCGGTGTCGTAGGCCATCGAAACCAGCGTCTCGACGAGTCGGAATCCCGAGTCGGTGAGTTCCTGGTAGGCGGCGATATCCGCGGTGTCGATGCGCGCGCTCACGTGGTCGAAGCCCTGACGCTGCACGACAAACGGCAGACTGTCGAGCAGCGCCCGGTAGATGCGCCGGGGTGCGGGATGGTCGGGGCGCGCGAGGAGGAACGGGATGCCGGCCATCGACAGCCCGAGCAGCTCGGAGTCCTCGGGAATGCCCTGCACGAGCATCAGTCCAGCCGGTCGGCCGCTTTGGCGTTCGATGGCGACGAGCCGCACGGTGCCCGCACGGGCCGCGGCGCGCTCCACCCGTTCGCGCAGCGCTGCGAGGGCTTGAGTGGCGTCGACGCGCCGGTGGCGGCGGTAATCGTCGTAGGGATACCCACGAAGGAGGGTGTCGAGCAGCTCGGGCTCGAGGCTCTCGCACTCGCGCACGAAGACACGTTGGTCCATGGGGGGCGATCCCGCAGGGGGGCGGGAAGGGAATTGCGATGGAAGGGATTAGCGGCGGCCCGCGCGCGCGCGCGCCGGAGACACCCAACGGTACAGCGTGCTGCCCCAGCCCATGCCGCCGCCGAGGGCCAAGAGCACAACATGCTCCCCGTCGCGGAAACGCCCGGCGCGCACTTCCTCGTCGAGGCACGTCGGCACCGAGGCGCTGGACGTGTTGCCGGTGTGCTCGATCGCAAGCAAGACCTGTTCGGAGCGAACCCCCGCTTGGCCGACACCGTCCTGGATGATGTTCGCGCTCGCGTGGTGGGGGATCACCCAATCGACGTCCGGCACCGCGAGGCCGGAGCGCCGCACGGCTTCTTCGATGCAGCGCTGCGTTGTGCGCACCGCGAAGGGATACACCTCGCGGAAGTCGCTGATGAGGAAGTGCTCGCCCGCTGCAATGCGCTCCGCGGTCAGCGGACGCCGGGTGCCACCGGCGGGCACACGCAGTGCGTGCCCTGCTTTGCCGTCGGAACCGGCGTAAAACGAGCGGAATCCCGCGGGTCCGCGCGGAACCTCCGGCACATCGACGTCCTCCAGCACGACCGCGCCCGCGCCGTCCGCGAACAGGCCGATCATGCGGAAGTCGCGCTTGTCGACGATGTGGGTCATCTTTTCGGCGGCGACGACGAGCGCGCGCCGGTAACCGAGGTTCGCCATCAGCGAGTCGGCGACGATCAGCGCGTTCAAGAAGCCCGGGCAGGCGTCCTGGAGTTGGTGGAACACCGCGCCTGAGCCGAGCTCCGCCTGAACGTGGCTCACCGAGTGGGGTGCCACCGCGTCGGTCGTCGCGGTCGACATCACGATCAGGTCCAGGTCCTTGGGCTCGAGCTCAGCGCTCGCCAGCGCCCGCCGGGCTGCCACAAGAGCCATGTCACCCGTGCTTTCCTCCGGGGCCGCCCAGTGGCGCACGCGGATCCCGTACCGGCGCCGGATCCATCCGTCGAGGTCGCTGCCGGCCTGGGCGGCGTCGAAATTCTCGACGTAGCGCTCGAGGTCTCGGTTGGAAACCTCGTGGGGGGGCAGGTAACTGCCGGTGCCGGTGATCAGACGGGCCATGGGAGAGGGGGTGCAGGGGCCGAAAAAGACCCTTTCGGCGCCGGAGGCCGAGGAAGGATACCCGCGGGGCTGGTCCGGGGCTTGGTTGGAGCTCGAGGGCGTTCGGCCAGCCCTTGGACCGCCCGTGGGGCGGCGGCCGAGCGGGGTTCAAGAGCCCCGAGCGCCGGGCCGAAAGGCGGGAAGGCGTGGATCCCGAGAGCCCCCTTTCTCCCCTGCCTCGGCGGGCGGATCCGACGCCGCTCGCGGAGCTGCTCGGACGCGCGGATCCGCGCGATGGGAGCGGGGGAGCGGGGGTGCGGAGCTTCGCGGAGCCCGGACCGTGGTCCCTGCCCGCGCCCTTCGAAGCCGCGCTCGCCCCGGCGCCGCCGCCGGAGCGCGTCGAGACGCCGGCTCCGGTCGACGCCCCGCAGCCAGCATCCCCGGCGGAGCTCACGCAAGCGGCTCCGGCCCCGCTGGACGAGCATTGCGGCGCGTTCCAGGACCAGATTCGCGCCGACCTGGCAGGTGTCCTCGCGGCTGCCGACCTCACCCGCCTGCGCACGCACCTTGCGAGCTGTCCCGCATGCCGCGCCGAGCGTCGCGCCGCCGTCGAGACGGCCGCCGCGCTCGGCCGCAACCTGCGTGCGGTCAGTGGCTCCGCCGCGCCGCGCGGGCACACCTTGGAGGGGCTCCCCGGCATGCGCGGCCGCCGTTCCCTGCTGCTGTTCGTGACCGCTTCGTTCGTCTTCTTCATGGCCGTGCGATCGGGGGCCTTCGACGGTGCCGATCCCCGCCTTTGGCTGAGCGCACAGGGTGCTACCGTCGACGTGGCGGGTGAGCAGATGGAGCCGTCCGATGCCGCGCGCCTCCTGGTGCGCGGGGACGTCGTTGCCGTGGGTTCCGGCGCGCGGGCGGCGATCCAATCGCCGCGGGTTCGGCTGGAACTTTTTGCGGGGCGCCTGCTCGTGGAGAGCGCGCTGGGGCCCCGCGTTCGGATCGTCGAGGGCGAGGCCGAGCTCGAGGGCCGTGTGCGCCTCATCACACCCGACGGCATCCTCGACCTTGAGTCGGGGCTTTTGCGCGTGGTGGTCGGTCGCGCGGGCACGACGCTCGACAACCGGGATGGCAAGGGCGTTTGGACGGGGCCCACGGGGCAAAGGGCGCTCGAACGGGCATCCACCGTCGCAGTCCGCGCCCCCGGACCTCCACCTGCCCGCGATTGAGGTCGGCGCTGCTGCGGTGGCCGCGGGCTGCCGTCCCAGGCGTCCAACCCGTGGCATGCTTCCTGCGCGTGACCCGCCGCGGGAGCGCAGGTTGTTAGGCTTCCCGCCCGTGTCCAGCGCCCCCCCCGAGCTGTCCGTCGTCGTGCCCGTATACCGCAACAGCGCCACCCTGGTGGAGCTAGTGGAGCGCATCGCTCGGGCCCTTGCGGGCGAGCGCGCGGAGCTCGTCGCGGTGGTCGACGGCTCGCCCGACGACAGCCTCGCCGTCCTGCGCCGCATCGCGGCCGAACGATCGGGGCGCGCGGGGCTCGAAGTGGTTCCGGTCGAGTTGGCGCGCAACTTCGGCCAGCACGCAGCCCTGTGTGCCGGCTTCGAGCTCGCACGTGGTCAATGCGTGCTCGTGCTTGACGCGGATTTGCAGCAGCGACCTGAAGACCTGCCGCGGTTTGTCGAGCGCTGGCGCGCGGGCCACGACTTCGTCAGCGGTTGGCGGCGCGAGCGCCAGGATCCGCTCGGGCGCCGCATCGGGAGCTGGTTCATGAATCGCCTTGTGCGCAGCCTGACCGGGGTTGATCTGCACGATTGGGGTTGCCCGCTTGCCACGCGCGCGAACACCGCCGGTTTCTCAAGCCGCTCGTCGCGAAACTCTCAAAGCGTCCGACGGAAGTTGAGATCGAGGGGTTGGAGCGCGCTGGCAAGAGCGCGTATTCGGTCCTCGCGCTGCTCGGTGTCAGCCTCGACTTTGCGGTCTCGTTCAGCCGCCGTCCGTTCCTCAAGCTCGTCGGTCTCGGCTCGGCGGTCACCGCGTTTGCGGTGCTGCTCGGCGGTTTGTACGTCGCCGCGCGCCTCCTCGGTTTGATCGACGCGGACACGCGTGTGCAGGCGATCGTCGTGCTCGCCCTCGTGTTCGGAGGCCAAGCGCTCCTGCTGGGCGCGCTCGGCGAGTTCACGCACCGCATCTACCGCCTCGTGCAGGGCGAGCCGCTTTTTGAAGTGCGCGCCGTCCACCACGCGCGCGAGTTGGTCCCCGCACCCGAGGTCGCATCCCGTGGCTGAAGTCCGCGTGCCGCGCCGCGGCGAACTGCTCGCTGCGTTTGCGATCCCATTTGTCGCCGCACTCGGTTTTTGGAACAAGGCCGTGCACCAGGACGACTGGGCGTACCTGCGCGTGGCCGAGCTTTTGGTGCAGCATGGCGGCGACGTGCTCTCCCAAAGCACGACCTACCAGGGCCTGCCGATCACCGTCGAAACCGGCGTGATGCACGGTCCGGTGTGGCTGTGGGTTCTGGCCGGCGCGCGGGCTCTGGGTGGCGCGGCACACCAAATCGGGCTCGCGCACCTCGTTTCGGCGCTGTGCTTGGGCGCGCTCGGTTTCGCCGTGGCGAGCCTCGCAGCGCGTTTTGGCGCGCGACCGCTGCCGACGGCGCTCGCACTCGCCCTAGCGCCCGCGCCGCTCGTGCTCGCGGGCGGCTTGATGACGGACCTGCCGATGGTCGCGCTGTTTGCGTGCTCCATGGCGCTTGCCGTTCGCGGGTTGGAGCGCGGTGCACGTCTCGAACTCGCGGCCGCGGGAGTCCTCGCGGTGCTGTCGGGTTTGACCCGCTACCACGGCCTTGCCGCGATCCCGCTGCTCGCGGTCTTGCCGCTGATGTGGCCCGGCCTGACTCGCAGTCAACGGCTGCGGGGTGCGATCCCCGCGCTGGTCGCGTTTGCGGGTGCCGCGCTGTACCTCGGGCTCGCGTTTGCGGCGACCGGCGGTTCGGAAGTTGCGCGTGCAAAAGACGGGCTTGACTTCGCGCGCATCGACCACGGGGCGTGTTTGCTCGCCGCGGTGGCCGCCCTCGGCGGCGTGGGGATCGGGCTGTTCCTGGGGCCGCTCGCGGCGCCGCGGCGGGCACTCGAAGCACTTCGCCGCGCGCCGCGCATTCTGTTGGTCGCCGCCGCGGCCGCGGCGATGGCGTTTGCGGTGTGGGGCTGGCGCGCGACGAAGGTGCGGCCCGAGCTGCTGCACAACGCACTTTTGCACCATGCGGTGTTTGCGTTTGGGGCACTCGCGCTGGTGATCGCGCTGTGGCCCTTCGTGCCCACACTGCGCATCGGGTTTGCCGCGTGGCGCGAGCGCCGCGGTCAAAGCGCGTGGTTGTCGCTGTGGCTCTTGGGTTTTGTCGTGGCGGCGTGGTTCACGCTGCCCTTTGGAGCGACGCGTTACGCGCTGCCCGCCCTGCCCGCGCTGTTCTTGATCGGCGGAACGCTCCTCGCGCACCTGCCTGCGCGTGCGGCGTGGGCCGCCGCGGGATTGAGCGCGGTGCTCGGCGTCCTCGCCGCGGGCGCCGACCACCGCGCGGCCGCCCTCTACCCACGCATTGGCGTCGAAACGGCGGCGCGGATTGCCCCCGGCGGCCCGTGGCACGGATCGAACACGTGGATTTGGGGCGAACTGGGCTTTCGCTGGTACCTGGAGCTACTCGCCGGGCTGGAAGTGCTCCCCACCGCGTCGAACGCGCCGCGCGAGGGCGATCGGATCCTGAAGTCGATGGTGCTCGCGACGGCAAGCCCGGACGACGGCAGCTCCGGGCGCTATCGCCTGCACCCCGGTGTCGTGCAACGGATCCAGAGCGAGTCCGTGGTCGAGTTCCCCGATCCGTGGCCCGTGCGCATCCACCACAGCTACGCGGGCGCCGGGTTCTACGGCGCCGACGCGGGCTTTTTGCCGTTTGCGTTCGCGTCGCCGCCGCACGACCGGCTCCAGGTGTGGAAAGTCGGCGGCGCTAATCCGTTTGTCGATGGCCTGGGTGGCGCACAGATTTTCGCGTCGCCCGGTGGTTTCGTGCGCGCGCAGCGTTTCCTGGTGGCGATGGACGAGCCCCAGCACATGGCGATCGAGATTTTGCTCCCGGGCCGCGCCACGTTCCGGGGTGTCGTGATCCCGAGCGGCGCGCCGCGCTTTGCCTGCCTGGTGGGGGAGCACCACCGCCTGACGTTCGAGCAGGTCGCGGGGCCGGCCACGCTTCTGCGGGTGTGGGTCGGCGACGCGGTCGTGGCGGAGCAGAGGATCGACACGCGCGCGGGCGATCGCAAGACCTGGTATCCGCTCGAGGCGGACCTTTCGGCATACGCCGGGCAAGTGGTCGAGCTCGCGTTCGAGGTGGTCAGCGATCCCGCCAACGCAACGGGCCCCGATGGGTCACCTCCGCGGATCTACGGCGGCTTCGCCGAAGCGCGCATCGAAACCCGCTGATCGCGGACATGCGTGCGGGGGTGGCGATGGCACCGCCGCTGGCTTGACGGCTGGCGAGCCAGAAGCCCCCCGCTGGGAGCGAGAGTTTTCTTCCGCTGTCGCTCCAGGGTGGGCTTGGAGGCCCGCGCTCCCAGCGGGGGGGTGGGCAGGGCCCGCGAGAAAGGGCGGAGCGGTGCAACGGCACATTATGTTCAGGGCGTGTGTCCGTCCCGGGCCGCGTTCGGGACGTGTGGGGAAGCGGGGAGCGGGGGTGCTACAGGATCGACTCGGCGCTCTCGAAAGCCTATGACCTGCAACCGCACGCGCCCCTCGGGGTGCGGTCAACCATGAGCGACAACGCGACCGTGTCTTTGGGAGAGTCGTCTTTGGGAGAGTCGTCTTTGGGAGAGTCCCGTTCCCCTACCCCGGTTTCCCTCAGCGATACCCGCATCGAAGTCATCCCGCGCGACCTCGCGGGACTGATGGCGGCGCTGGCGCCGCTGCGCCGCCAACTCGTGGAGCACGAGCTCTACCGACGCCTCGTGGACGTGGACGACCTGGCGCTCTTCGCGTCGCACCACATCTTCGCCGTGTGGGACTTTATGTCCCTCCTGAAGGCGTTGCAGCGCGAGCTCACCTGCGTCGACGTGCCCTGGGTGCCCAAGGGTTCCAGCGCCGCGCGGCGGATCGTGAACGAGTTGGTGCTGGCCGAAGAGAGCGACAAGCTGCCCGACGGGCGCATCCTGAGCCATTTCGAGCTCTACCGCGAAGCGATGGGGGAGCTCGGCGCCGATGGCGGGCCGATCGACGACTTCCTCGCGCGGCTCGCCCGCGGGCAGGGTGTGTCGGAGGCGATCACCCAATCCGGCGCGCCGTGCCACGGACGCAGCTTCGTGCAAACCACCTGGCGCATCGTCAAATCGCGCTCGCTGCCGATGATCGCCGCCGCGTTCACCCTCGGCCGCGAGGACGTGATCCCGGACATGTTCTCACAGCTCGTCGCGGGTCTCGCCCAGCGCCATCCGGCACGCGCGCGGACCCTCGCCCTCTACTTCCAGCGACACGTCGAACTGGACGGTGACGAACACGGGCCTGCGTCCTTGCGCATGCTCGAAGGCATCCTCGGCACGGATTCGGCCGCGTGGAGCGACGCCTACACGGCGGCGCGCGCCGCGCTCAAGGCGCGCCTCGCCCTTTGGGACGGGCTCCTTGCGCAGCTCAGCGCGCCCGCGAACGCGGGCGGGGGATGCTGACGCGCGGCGCCTCCCTGCGGGCGGCGGGGCTGTGCGCCGCGTCGTCCCTCGCCATCGTGGCGAGCTGTGGGGAGGTTCCCGCGCGACCCGACATTCTGCTCGTCGTGGTCGCTACGTTGCGGGCCGACCGCACGACGGTCGGTGGGTACCGGCGCAACACGACGCCTGCGCTTGCACGCTTGGGCGCAACGGGCGCCGTTTTTGAGCGCGCTTTCGCGATGAGCTCCTGGACGCTGCCGTCCGGCCGGTATGCGTCCGAAGTGGCGGAGCGCGCCGAACGCATCCTTGCCGACGATGCGCGGCGCGCCGCGTTCACCGCGGCGTTGCCCGATCGCCAAGGCGCGCTGCTCGACGACGCCGCCTATCGCGGGATCAAGGAGCGCCTCGCGCTCTACGACACAAAGGTGCTCAAGACCGACCGCGCGTTTGAGCGCGTGTTGCGCGCGCTGGAGCGGCGCCGCGAGCGCCAGCCCGGCCGCGGCGACCTCGTCGTGTTCACGAGCGACCACGGCGAAGGCCTGTGGGATCGCGCCGCGATGCCGGGCGAACCGCACAAACCCGAGGCATATTTCCCGTGGCTCTATTCCGACCACGGGCTGACGCTGAATTCCGAGCAGGTCCACGTGCCGCTCGTGTTCGCCGGAACCGGTGTGCCCGCGGGCCATCGCGAAACGCGGCCGGTGTGCCTCCTCGATGTGCTTCCGACGGTGCTGCGGCTGGCGAACCTGGCGCGACCGGCGGGGCTCGATGGGCCCGACCTGTTCGATGGCGACGGAATTGATCGCCGCAGGCACATTTTTGGCGTGACGTCGCGCTTCACCAGCGTCACCGCGTCCGGCCGCCACCGTTTGCACGTGCCGCGTGAGCACGTCGCAGAGCGCAGCGGCCTTTCCCCCGTGCTTTACGACTTGGAAAGCGACCCCTTCGAGCGCGCGCCTTTTACCGGTGCGGCGTTGAGCGCGGATTTGACGTCGCTCGCGGCGCTGTGGCGCAATGACCACGGCGGCACGCTCGAAACCGTGGGTGTCGACGACACAGCGCGCCGGGCGCTGCTGGGGCGCATGGGTTACGTGGGCGGCGAGGCCGACCGGTGAGCGCAGCCGCCACCGCCGGCCTGCGCCTGGTGCCGCGCCGATTCTCCCGCGGCCGCTTGCTCGCCTTCCACCTGCTGGAGGGTGCGGCGGCGGCCCTGGGCGGGCGCGCGTTTTATCGGCGCACCGCGCTGTCTCCCGGCCGTTTGCGCGTGCGTCGCGAGCGCCTCGCGATCGATGGCTTGCCGACCGCTTTCCAGGGCCTGCGCATCGTCCAGCTCTCCGATCCCCACGCGGGTCCGTTCCTCGGGCGCGGCGACCTGGCCCATGCGGTGGATGCCGTCCTGGCGCTCGCGCCGGACCTCGTCGTGTTGACCGGCGACCTGATCACACACCGCACCGAGGAAGCGTTCGAGCTGATCTTTGACCTCGCGCGCATCCGCGCGCGCCTGGGCAAGTTCGCGGTGTTCGGCAACCACGATTACCGGGGCCGGCGCGAACATGAAATCGCGGCACGCTTCGAACGGGAAGCGGGTTTTGTTTTCCTGCGGGACAGCGCGGTGCGCTTTGCGGGGGGCGAGCGCGACCTCGTGCTCGTGGGGCTCGAGGATGTCGAGGAGGCGCGTGCACCCGATGCGCAGTCCGCGCGCGCGGGCAGTCGCGAGAGTGACATCGAGGTGGTGCTGTGCCACAACCCGGCGGCCGCGCCATGGCTCGCCCGTGCGGGCTGCGCGCTGATCCTGTGTGGCCACACCCACGGGCATCAGATCGACCTGCCGGGGATCCGCGCCCTCGCCCCGCCCCATCCGGGCGATCGTGTGCAACACGGCGCGACGGCGATCATCACGAGCCGCGGACTGGGTGCGCTCGGTGTGCCACTGCGGGTGCGCTCGCCCGCCGAAATCGTGTGTGTCGAGCTCGTCGACGGGTCGGGAGGGATCGTTTGAGTGCGATCGCCGAAGCCGGGGGTGTGTTGTTCGTCGCAAGCGGCGGCAATCGCATCCACGTGCGCTGTTACGACCTGGATGGCCAGCGTCTTGAGGCGGGTTTCCGCTGGGACGCGCCCGAGGGCGAGCGCGCGGACGCAAATGCGCTGGCCGTCGACGGCGACCGGCGCCTTTGGATCGCGGACCGCCGGCGCGGCATCGTGCGGGTTTTCAACCTGTTTGGCACGCCGACACACCAACTGGGCAACTCGCCGGGGCCGGTGGATGACCGCGCGGCGCATTTGGGTCGCCCGAGCGCACTCGCGGTGCGCGGCACGAGCGACGACCTTGAGCTGATCGTCGGCAGCAGCGGTGAGCGGCGGCATGGGGTCCAGGTGTTTGGCGCGGGCGGGGAGTTGCTGCGCTCTTTGCAGCCCAGCGGCAACTCGCACGGGCGTTTTCGCGGCGTGGTCGGGGTGTCGGCGGCGGGCCGCTGGGTGATCGCCGCGGAGCCGCGCGGCCGAGTGCACGTTTGGCGCGACCGGGAGTTCCACTTCGAGTTCGACGTCCGCGCCGCGCTTGGGGGCCGTGGCCGCCGCGCGGTCGTGCGCGCGGTCGTGCGTGCAGTGGTCGCGCTGGAGGATGGCTCTGCGATCGCCGCACTCGATGGCCTGGGCGCCGGGATTGTGCTATTTGACCCCTCCGGCCGCTTCGAGCGTGAACTCGTGCCGAGCGCCGATGGGGACCACCCCGCTGCGGTCGAGGATCCGGTCGGGCTCGCCCTCGCGCCCGCCAGCGGTTCGCGGGAGCCGCGGCTCGCCCTCTTGGACCAGGGCGGCGCGCGCCTGTCGGTGCTGGACCTCGCGGGCGAGTGCCAGGCCCAAAACCACGCGCTCGGCTGACAGCGCTGGCTTCGCCTGGCGCCGCCGTCGGCGCCTGGGTGACAGTTCGCCGGGTCACGGCAGCATCACGGCAGCATCACGGCGGCGTCACCGGCGGCGTCACCGGCGCGCAACGGCCTGCCCCCGGATTCGGCGACGCGCCCGCGGACCCCGCCGGTTCGTTAGGCTCGGACGAAGATGGTCCGTCCGAGTACCACGCTGGCATTGATTGCCCTGGCCGCGGCCCTTGCCGGTGCGTTGGTGCTGCTGTTTGCGAGCGGTGGACGGGTGTCGACGGGAGTGGACGGCGGCGCGGCTGGCGCAGCGGAAGCATCGCTGTTGCTTTTGGCAGCCGACCGCGCGGAGCCGGACGTCGACCTCGCGGGTTCGGATTTTTTGTCGAATGGGGGCGCACCGGGCGCGCGGTTCGCGCGCGCGGGACCCACCACCCCCACCCAACCACCCAAGACCGACCCTGGCCCGGAAGGTTTCACCGCCGGTGCGTTTGCGGCCCGGCGTGCGGTCGAGGGCGCGCCGCCGCTCACTCCGCCCATCGTCGTCCGCGGGCGCGTGCGCGGCGGTGCGGTGCCGCTTGCGAGCGCCGCGATCGAGTTGCGCGCGGCGGGTTTCAGCGCGCGGGGTAAAGCGGACGAGCGCGGCGCTTTCGAACTCGAATGGCGCCATGGGCCGCGCGCCGACGTCGAGGTCGAAGCGACCGGTTGGCTCGTATTGCGCCGTGCGGACCAAGCGCTCGATCGCGAAGGCGGATTCGAGTTCGAGCTCGAGCCCGCCGCCACGCTGCGATTCGAACTCGGCACCGAGCCCACCGACGCCGGCGGGTTCGAACTCTGGCGTCAGTCCACCTCCGGCAGCCGGAGCTGGATTGTGGTCCCCGTCGAACCGATCGGCGACGGGCGCTTCGAGGCCACACCGCTGCCCGCGGGCGACTACGCCTACCAGGCGCGTTTTGGCGCGCGTTTTGCGCCCTTCCGCGAAGGGGTGCGTGTCAGCGCCGGCGAAACCCGCCGGGAAAGCGTCGCGCTCGCAAGCGGTGGGGTGGTCGAGGTGCGCATCGAGGACGTGGAGCGCAGGCCCGTGCCCGATGCACAACTGCGGCTGGAACCCGACCGCGGCTCGCGGCCTACGACCACACTCGACGTGGACCGCCGCGACGCGCGCTCGGACGCGGACGGCAAAGCGCGTTTTGAAGGCCTCGCACCCGGCCCGTTCAGCCTGGTGGCCACCAGCGCAACGGGAGCGGAGCAGCGGCGCAAGTTCAACGTGGGCGCGGACGGTGGAGCGCTCGAAATCGTCCTGCGTTTACCGCTCTCGCTTGTCGTCGAAGGGCGCGTGCGCGACCACCAGGGCGAGCCCGTCGCAAAGGCGCGCGTCGAAATTCTGCGCGCGGACTCCGCGCCGGGTGCACCCGCGATCGAATCCACGATGAGCGGTGCCGACGGCACGTTTGCGCTGCAGTCGGTGCCCGCGGGAGCGCGCCTTGTCGTGGTCGCCGAGCCCCCCGCCGACCGCGCGGACCAGTTGGGATGGGCGCGGGTCCTGGTGGGACCGCTCGGGAGCACGCCTGCGCCGTCCTCGGAACTGGTTCTCCCCGCCGCCGCGCCGCTCGCGGGTCGCGTCGTCAGCCAAGCGGGCGAGCCCATCGTGGGCGCTAACGTCGTGCTGTGGATCGGCCGCGACGCCGCGGCGACGGCGCTCGCCGAATGCACGACGTCGGATCGCGGTCGTTTCAGTTTTGACCGCGTGCCCGAGGGCCCTGCGGAAGTCGAAGCCGGCGCACCCGGTTTTGGTTCCGCGCGGTTTGCGTTCAACCATAGCGCGGGCGCGGAGCACTCCGACATCGCGCTCGCGCCGGTCGTTTCGCTCGCGGGGCGCGTGCACGACGTCGACGGGAACGCGGTCGAAGGCGTGCTCGTGCGCGCATCCGAGTTTTCCGAGCACGCACCACGCGAACGGTCCGACCGCAACGGAGCGGGCAGCGTCGCGGCAAGCGATCGCTTCGGCCGTTTCGAGATCGAATCCCTCGCGCTTGGTCGCTACACCATCGAAGTGGTCGCGAGCGCGTGGGACCTCACGCGGACGATCGACGTCGCGCTCCCGATCCACGGCTTGCTGGACGTGGAGGTTGAGCGCGACGACCGCCCCGAGCGCGCGCGGATCATCGGCCACGTCGTCGACAAGCAAACCGGCGCCGCGGTCGAAGGCTTGATCCTCATGGGACCGCGCGGTGGCTCGCTCGTACGCGCGGGCACCGCATTCGAGTGGTCGGGTCTTGCGCCCACACGCACGCCGCTCGCCGTGCGCGCACCGGGTCGACGCGCACTGAACGCCGGTCCAATCCACCTTGCGCCGGGTGACGAGCACGATCTCGGCACGCTGGTGCTCGAGCCGGGAATCGAGTTCACCGTCGAAGTGCTCGACGAACGCGGCCAACCGCTGCGGGATGCCGCCGTGCGCCTCGTGCCCGCCGACGCGACGAAGGGCGGGCCACGGCCGCTCGCTCCCCCGCTGACCCTCACGCGCCAAGGAGATCGCTACCGCACCACGGAGGCCGCGCCCGGCCGTTGGCGCTTATTCGTCGAGCACCCGCGCCGCGCCGGAGGCTCGAAGTCGGTGGAGTTGCCCACATCGGGCACCGAACGCATTCTGTTGGGGCCAGAGCGCCCGTGAACGACCTCGACTCTGCGCACAACCTTCCGGCGCTCGCTGCCGTCGTCGATTTGGGTGCGCAGTGCGCGCTGCTCGCGGTGGGGCGCCCCGATCCGCGCGGTGGACTGGAGCTGATCGAAGACCACGCGCTGCACCCGCGCCTGGGCGAGGGGCTCGAAGAAGGGGGCGCGCTGTTGCCCGAGGCGGTGGAGCGCACCCTCGAAGTGCTGGTCACCTACGCGCGCCGCATGGACCTGTGCGGTGTGCCGCCCGCGGCGCGCCATGTGTTGTGCACGTCGCCCCTGCGCACCGCGCGTGACCGCGACGCTTTCCTCGCGCGTGTCCAAACGCTGACCGGTGTGCGCGCGCGGGTGCTCTCGAGCGCGGAGGAAGCGTCGCTGGGTTGGCGCGGAGCAATGGGATCGGCGTCGCGACGTGGCGAACTTTGCGCTACCGCGACCCCGCGTTTTGCGATCGACGTCGGAGGCGGCAGCACGGAACGCGTCGGGCCCGCACCGACGGACAGCGTAAGCGTGCCGATGGGAGCCGTCGGCGCGACGGAGCTGTGGATCGGCCTGCGCGGGCGCGCGCCGCGGCTCTTGGGGGGATGGCCCGCGCTCGTGGCCGGGGTCAGGGCGGCGTTCGAACGCGAGTCCGCTTTCAACACGCCGCTGCCCGACGGCAGCCAGTGCCGCCTGCTCGGCGGCTCCGCGGCCAACCTCGCCGCGATCTTGGGCGGCCTCGAATCCTTCGACCCGCGCCTCGTCGACGGTGTCGAGATCCGCGCGGACGTGGCGGCGGACTGGGCCGTGCGGCTCTTCGGGATGCCGTTCGAGGACCAACTCGACCTGCCCATCGAGCCCGCCCGCGCCCCGGTCCTCGCCGCCGGCCTGCAGTGCCTGGCCGAGGCCCTTGGGCGCGTGGGGGGCGCGGCCTCCGTTAGCGCGCGGGTCAGCGCCCGGGGCCTGCGCCACGGCGCCCTCGCGCAGATCCTCAGGCTGGAGTGATCCGGCGGGAGGGCAGGGGCGAAGCGGCAAGGCGTGGGACTGGCAGCCCACCTTGAAGCGTGCGCCATGGCGCGCAAAACAATCGCACGCCTCTTTCTTGTCTTTCTTGCGGGCAGAGCCCGCAAGAGAGCGCACCCATCGGGCAGGGCTCGGATCAGCGAGCGCGGCGGGTGCGGCCTCGGATGCGGATCCGGGGCGAGGGCGCGCGGGGCGCCGCGCTCCCGGTTGGCGGCCCGTTAAACCCGCACCGAGCGGACGAACCGCGCACCCCGGGCACGGCCGGGTGCCCGTAATAACCCCTCCGCAGGGGTTCGGAGTCGCCTGGGACCCGGCTCTTGAGGCGCCGACCGATTCAGGCCCTAGGCGGGCTATCCTTTTCTCGAGGGCTCTCGCGCCATTGCGGGGGAAAACCGGTGCCGCGCCGTCGCCACGGCGCCTATCCGTCCCGTCCAAGACCCCGCCGAGTCCCGCTCCGCCCCATCCACACCACGCACGATGCTCCGCTCTAGCCTCAGCCTCTTCGCCGGCATAGTCGGCTTCGCCTTCGCCGCGACCACCGTCCCGGCCTGGGCTCAAGTGCAGGCGGGCGCAGGTGGCGGAGCCGTCGCAGGTGGCGGAGCCGTCGCAGGTGGGGGAGCGGTGGCCGGCGCGGGTGGCGGCGCAGGCTCGGGTCAGGCCGGAGCGCGCCATCGCCCCGCTGCCGCCCTTGCTCCCGCGCCGTTCACGTGGCTCGAGGACTCCGCGACCCTCGGCCCGGTCGTCGGTCCGCTGACGACTCAAGGCTGGTGGGTCGGAAAGGACGGCCTATCCCTCGCGAAGTTGGTGCCGAGTTGGACCTCCGACCCGACCGTCGAAGTGCTGCTCTTCCCGCCCGTGTCGGGCCACCCGTCAAAGGCCGAGCGCTTCCTCCTCCAGGTCCCTACCGGGCCCGCACTGCCGCCGATTGACGAGCGCGGGATGGTGATCGGTTTTCACCCCTTCAGCGTCAGCGAGAAGAGCGTTTTCAACGCTTCGGGTCTGCCCCAGATCTGCGACGCGCGCGGCTGGTACCTGCTCGCGCCCTACGGATTGACGGATACGAACATGGGCAACGTCGCGTCGCAGGACGCGCTCGACGCCATCCTCGCCTGGCTGCGCACCAACGGCATCGCCTACAACGAGAAGCGCGTTTACACCGCGGGGTTCTCGATGGGCGGCTTGAACGCGGTTTCCTACGCGCTGCGCCACCAGTCCCCGCAGGGACCGGTGCGCATCGCCGGTGTGATCAACCACACCGGCACGATGGACGTCATCGACCAGTACAACGTCGGCACGCTGCAGTTGCAGCAGCTCCTTGCGAACCCCGACCACTTTGGTGGTGCGCCGCTCCAATCGCCGTTTGCGTGGGCGCGTGTCAACCCGATCCGTGTGCAGGGCGGGGCGGCCGTTCCCGCGAGCGCGCAGGCTGTAAACCTGAAGGACCTGCCGATCTACCTGCACTGGAATAGCCAGGACCCGAACACCAACCTCGTCCAATACAACCGCGCGCTGCGCGATTACCTGCTTGCGCAGGGAGCGCTGGTGGCGGTGAACGAGGTGCAAGCGGGACCGTCCACCCACGCCTGGAGTTCCCTGTCGATGGCCCAAGCCGTCGATTTTGTTGCCCAGGCGAGTGAGGCCCCTGCGCCCGGAGACCTGGGTGGTGGCAGCGCGGAAATCTTCGCGGATCGCCTTGCGGCGTACCGCATGTCGCGTGTGCTCGCGATCGATCCGTCGACGGTGGCGCGCTATCGCCTCACCGTGGGATCGGGTGGATCGAACGCGATCGCGGTGCAGGGTGCGCGTGGTGTGCGGCGCCTTGAGCTGGACCTCGAAGCGGCGGGATTGACGTCGGCGCTCGCCCTTTCGGTGACGAGTTGGACGACGGACTTCAAGCCGCTGACGCTCGTCTTGCGCGGTTTCCCGAATCCCCCGAGCCTGGTGCTCGCCAGCGGTGTTCCGCCCCTGGCGGTGGCGCACGATCCGCACAAGGGCGAGCTGCTCGTCACACCCAACGCTACGGGCGCGTTCGCCGTCATCGACATCCTTCCGTGAAGCCCGGCCGAGCGGGCGCCCACGGTGCGGCTTGGCTGCGCTGAGCTGACGTGGGTTTTTCGCTGCCCCTGATGTTTGCGTTGGGGAGCACGCGGGATCGCTGGCCGGTCGACGCCGTGGTCGTGTCGGGTGCGGGCGTGCGCGCGGATGGGACGCCGCGCCTCGCGCTCCTCGACCGCACACGCACGGGCGCAGCGCTCGTCCGCGACGGGAGCGCCCCGATCCTGATCGGGAGTGGGGGACCGGGACCCGCGGGCACGCACGAATGCGACGCGATGGCTCAGATCGCGGCGGACGTCGGGCTCGCGCCAGAGCAGATCGTTTTGGACCGCGGCGGTCTTGATACGGGAGCGAGCGCACGCGCAGTGGCCGCGCTCTTGGACCTTCGCGGGGGCCGCCGGGTGCTCGTCGTCAGCCACGCCTACCACTTGCCGCGCGCGCGCCTCGCGTTCGAGCGTGGGGGGCTCGACGTGCACTGCAGCGCGGCCCGCGAGACCCGAACCCTAAGGGCCCTTGCCGCGCTTCGTCGCCCGCGAGGTGGTCGCGTTCTGGGCGTACGCGTTGGGTATGCGCTGGCGGGTTTCGCCTGACGGCATGCGCAGTAGACGCGCAAAAAGCGACGGCATAACGAAAGGGGGCCGGCGCTCCTTGCCCAGCGCCGGCCCGAGGGAGAGAGACCTCGCCGGTCTTCCCGAACGCCTGGCGGCTCGCAACGCCTGACGTTCCCCGGCAGATCCCGTGGTCGAGGGCGAACCCCCAACGGGCTAAATGTACTGCATGCTGGGAATGAGTCGAGCCCCCTTCCTCAAATTGCTGCAAAGGATGCGTCCCCCGTTGCAGTTCCGGGCATTGGCAGGTGGCCCCCGCATCCGCGCCCCGCGCCGGGACGCGATCGGCTCTAAGCCGGTGTTCCCCGCTCTTCGAGAATCTGGGCCGACGGCAGGCGCCCGTGAGTGGGCTCCAGGCCTGCTCGCGCGCGTTCGGGTCCCTTCCAGATCCTTGCCGGGGGCACCCCCGACTCGGTAGATTCGCCGCGCCGAACAGCGGCGAGGTAGCTCAGTCGGTTAGAGCACAGGCTTCATAAGCCTGGGGTCGCGGGTTCGAGTCCCGCCCTCGCTACCACCCCAAACTCGCCTGGGGTGGGCTCTGGCAGGCGGTGCATTTGCGTCCGTAAGTCCATGTGGAGCGGCGGCTTAAGAGCCCGAACGCGCGCGATGTAGCAGCGGCGCCCCGGGGTTCGGCTTCCTCCATCGTCGGCCGCCGTGGGGCGCCGACAAAGGCAACAGCGCTCGCTGGAACCGCGGGTCGCGCTCGCGGCCGCTTCACGTCGGATCCCTCGGGGAGCGCTCCGCGGGTCCGTTACAGGCGAGCGTCCCGACGGCAAACTCGCCATTTACGTACCGCAGCCCGCCTGGGTCAACGTGCACGCGATCGCGGCCATCGAAGCCGCGCTTTGTGGCCGCGGGATCCACAGTCGACCTTGAGCAGGTCAACGAGGACGCCCGTGGTCGCAAAGTGCCGCCAGAGGGCGAAAGGCGGCCGAAGGCCGCCGGTTGGGCCGTCCGATCGCAAAGCTGGCGAATAACCCGGGCTGGGGGAGCTCCCAGCCTGGGCGATGCTATTCGAAGTCGTCGGCGAGTGCTCCGGTTGACCCAGACGCAGCTCGCGGACCTCGCGGGTGTCGGGGTCGCGTAAGTCGAGGGCGACGCGTGAGCGCGATGATCAGCGACGCGCGCGCGCTCGAAGTGTTGCGGGTGCACAAGGGCGACGTGTTCGTGGGGGTGCTGCGGCGCACTCCCCACGGCGCGAGCTTTGCGTATTTGCCGGAGTACGTGAGCCAAGGCGACACGCCGCAGCGCAGGATCGCGTTCGGGATGCCCGTGCGGCAAGTCCCCTGCGAGGTGCGCGGTGTCAACCTGCACCCGTACTTCGCCGGATTGTTGCCCGAAGGATTGCGTTTGGCCGCGTTGATCAAGCGCACCAAAACGTCGCCGGACGACCGCTTCACGCTGCTCGCGGCAGCGGGTGGCGACGCCATTGGCGACGTGTGGGCGAGTGCGGCCGATGGAGCGCAAAACGCGCCGACCGACTCCGCGCAGGAACCCGCCGTGGAACTCGATCCGCGGAATCTCGGGAGCGTTCGTTTCCGCGACATCCTCGAGCGCCAACTGGACAGCGGAGAACCCGTCGCCGTTCCCGGAGCGCTACCCAAAGTGTCCGCGGCACGACTCACCATCCCTGTCCGCGAGGGAACGCCGGGTCGTCACTACATTCTGAAACTCAGCACTCCGGAAATGCCGCGGCTGGTCGAAAACGAGTGTTTTTTCATGCGGGCCGCGCGCGCGGTTGGCATCCAAACCGCACGGGTGAAGCGTGTGAAGGATGCCGTGCGGGAGGCGGACCTGGTGGTGGAGCGCTTCGATCGGCGGCCCTTTCAAGCATCGAACCTCGCGCGGCTGACCTCGAAACTCGGTTGCCATCGCGAACAACTGCCGTCCATCGGCTTCGCGACCAAGCAGACGCGGGATCTTGAGCGCACGCTGGTGGAGCGCATCGGACACCTCTCGGCGCAGGCAGGTTGAACGAGCCCCCGGCGACGGCTTGCATCAAACACCGCGGCGCCTGGCCGGCTTGCGCTCGGGCAGGCGCCGCGTGCCCCGCGGGGGGCCTCGGAGAAACCGATCAGTGCGCGAACAGGAGCTCGCGGTACTTCGGCAGCGGCCAGGTCACGTCGTCGACCAGGGCCTCGAGGCGGTCGCAGGCTTCGCGCGTTTCCGCCATCGCCGGCAGCACCGTGTCGCGCACGTGGACCGTGCGCGCGCGGGTTTCGCCGGAGTGCTCGATCGCGTGTTCGGCCTTTTCGAGCGCGGCAATGGCCCGCTGCAGGCGACCGATCGTCGTCACGAGGTCGCGCAGCAGCGTCTCTTGCTCCGACAGGTCGAGCGCCGGCAGTGCCGCCCGCGCGGCCGCGATCGCGTTGGCCACGCTGGCCTGGTAGGCGAGTGCGGGCGGCAGCACCGAGGTCGCCGCAAGGTTGCGCAGCGAGAGCGCCTCGACGTGGATGCGGTGCACGTACGCGGCGTGCAGCACTTCGTTGCGCGACAGGGTTTCGCGCCGGCTGAGCACGCCGAAGCGTTCGAAAAGCTCGAGGTTCTCCGGGCGCGCAAAGCGCTCCAGCGCCGACGGTGTGTCGATCAGGTTCAAGAGGCCGCGGCGCTCGGCTTCCTGCTGCCACTCGCGCGAGTAGTTGTCGCCACCGAAGAGGATGCGCTGGTGCGCGAGCAGGGTCTGGCGGATGACCGATTGCAACGTTTCAGGCGAATGCGCCTTGCCTTCGAGCTCTTTCGCAAGGTGCGCGAGCGATTCGGCCACGATCGTGTTGATGACCATGACCGGGAAAGCGATCGTCTGGCTGGAGCCGACGGCGCGGAACTCGAACTTGTTGCCCGTGAAGGCAAAGGGCGACGTCCGGTTGCGGTCCGAGGTGTCGATCGGTAGCGGGGGCAGCGTCGTCACACCCAGGCGCAGCGGCAGTCCACCGCGGGGTTGGTGCGAGCTGCCCTGCATCAGGCTCTCGACGACGCTTTGGAGCTCTTCACCGAGGAAGATCGAGATGATCGCGGGCGGAGCTTCGTTCGCACCCAGGCGATGGTCATTGCCGGCGTGCGCGATGGACGCGCGCAACAGGTCCTGGTGCAGGTCGACGGCGCGGATGATCGCCGTCAGCACGACGATGAAACGCAGGTTCTCGTGGGGTGTTTTGCCCGGATCGAGCAGGTTGCGGCCGCTTTCGTCGGCCATCGACCAGTTGACGTGTTTGCCGCTGCCATTGACACCGGCGAAGGGTTTCTCGTGCAGCAGCGCTTCGAAGCCGTGTCTGCGCGCCACGACCTGCATGACCTCCATGGTCAGCATGTTGTGGTCCGTCGCGATCGTGGCGGCCTCGAAGATCGGCGCCATCTCGAACTGGTGCGGAGCGACTTCGCCGTGGCGGGTCTTGATTGGAACACCCAGTTGCCACAGCTCCTCTTCCACATCCATCATGAAGTTGAGGATGCGCTTGGGGGTCTGGCTGAAGTAGTGGTCCTCGAGCTCCTGGCCCTTCGGCGGTCGGCCGCCGAGCAGCGTGCGCCCGCACGAGATCAGGTCCGGGCGCAGGTAGAAAAACTCGCGGTCGACGAGGAAATACTCCTGCTCGGGACCGACCGTCGGGATGACCTTTTTGACGTGCGGTTCGTCGATCGCGGCCAAGAGGCGGCGCGCTTCGCGGTCGAGGGCTTCACAGGAGCGCAGCAGGGGTGTTTTGGTGTCGAGCGCTTCACCCGTGAACGACGCAAACACCGTTGGAATTGTCAGCGTGAGGCCGAATTCTGTCTCGCGCAGGAACGCGGGTGAGCTCGGGTCCCAACCGGTGTAACCGCGCGCTTCGAACGTGTTGCGCACACCCCCGGACGGGAACGACGACGCGTCGGGTTCGCCGAGGATGAGCTGCTTGCCGCTGAACTCCTGGATCGCGCCGCCCTCGAGGGTCGGGGAGAGGAACGCGTCGTGTTTTTCCGCCGTCAGCCCGGTCATCGGCTGGAACCAGTGGGTGTAGTGCGACGCGCCGCGCTCGATCGCCCAATCCTTCATCGCGTTCGCGACGGCGTCGGCGACTCCCGGTGCCATCTCCTCGCCGGTGTCGAGCGTGCGCCGCAGCGCCGCATACACGTCGCGCGGCAAACGGCGTCGCTGCACCGAGTCGTTGAAGACCTTCGACCCGAAGATCTCCGAGAGGCGCTGGCCGGCGCGGGTGCGCGGCGTGGGACACGGGATGCCTTGGGCGATGGCGCGCATGGCGCGCTGCCGGGGAGTGGAAGTCATGGGCGCGGGGTGGGGTGGGGGGGCAGCGCAATGGGGCTGCACAAATGGCGCCGCGCGGAGCCGCGCGTGGTGGAGGCGCTGGGGGAGCGCCTTGGGGTCTTCCTCGTGGAAGCGCCGGGGGTGGTCCGACCGCGGCCGGGGGGGGACGCAGACGGGCGCCTTTGGCGTCACTTTGGACCGCGCGACGGGATGCTCGCGGCGGGGTGATGGCGAGACAGGCTAGGGCTCGGTTGGTTTGCGCTCAAGCGCCGAGGGTGGCGCCAGAGTCGCAAACGGAGCGTGCGGGCGCGCACGGGCCGGCGGCGGCCAACCGTCGCGGCGCCAGCCCTTCGCGCGTCGGTGCGGCGTGCCCCGAGGATGCGCGCGCAGGGGCGGGCGAGGTCGGACTCCCCGGCAAGCGCGGCGGGACGCGGAAGGGCCTGTGGGCGACGTTGGCGGCGCGCGCTCGGGGTTTGGCACCCGGCCAGCCGCCGCGCGCAGAATTTTCTTGCCACCCGACCCGGCGGGAGGAATTAAGAGCGCTCCCGCGTGTCCTTCCCGATGGGGTGGACGCCGGGCGACTGCGTTACCTTCATGCGCTGCCCGATAGGGCGGTCGCCGGAACTTTCCACGGTCGCGTTGCGTCAACGGCGCTTCGAACCGCTGGATCGCCGTACTCCGGGCTATGCGGAGCGCGCCGCGCGATGTGCTGACCATTCCCCCAAACGACGTCCCAGTCCTCGATCACCCTTCAAGGCCCAACCCCGTCAACGTGTCCGACCGCGCGTCCGGTCGACCGTGGTATCGCATCGGTAGCGACTCCAACGGTCCCGATCTTCCGCGCGGGGGGTGCCCTCCACGCGGAGCATCCGTCCTGCGGCTAGGCCGGACGGTGGCCCCCCCCCGCGGGCGCCAAACACGCTGAACTCCCCCAGGATCGCACGCCATGCCCCTCCTTCTCGACGCCGCCGATGTGCTCGTCGCCGACGCCCCGTTCACCTCCTCCTGCGACCTCGAGCCGTCGGCCGACACCGCGCTTGAGATCGAGTCCTTCGGGTTCGTTCTCGCCGGCCCGTCGGCGGACGACTACGACATCAACTTCGACGACGATGACGATGACGATGATGACGACGATGATGACGACGACGACGACGACGACGACGAGGATGAGGATGAGGAAGACGAAGAGGAGGAGGAGGAAGACGACGGTTACTTCACCGGCGACGACGAGGTCGTGAGCGACGACGACGTTTGACGGTCAGAAAGTCCTACCGCGAGGGCCTCTAAAGCGCCCGCCTGCCAGACATTCCGCCCTCGATCCGATCGCCGCGGGGTGAGCATGCCGATGGCGTGTTGGCCACGCGGCGTGTTTGGACGGCTCTGCGAGCGATTTGGGGGTCGAACCTCAGAAGCCGCTTGGGTGAGGACTATACTTTGGCCCCATGCGGGTGGCGTTCTGCCCGCAACCCGACTGCCTCTACCTGCCATGCACGAAGCCCCGAACGCGCCCCCGCGCGCAAAAACCGCCCCCACGCACCCGAGCCACAAGGTCCACGTGGCGGTGGAGCACCGCGATCCGTCGGGCGCTGTGTTCATGCTTGCGGTACCCAAGCGCCGTGTCCACCTGTCGGGAGCGCCGGGACACTTTGACCTCTACGACACGTCCGGGCCCGCGGGGCACGATCCGCGCGACGGGCTGCCGAAGCTGCGCGCCGACTGGGTGCGGCAGCGGGTCGAACGGGGTGACACGAACCTCAGCCAAATGCACTACGCCCGCGCGGGCGTCATCACACAGGAGATGGCGTTTGCCGCCGCCCGGGAAGGTGTCGAGCCCGAGTTCGTGCGAACGGAGGTCGCCGCGGGGCGCGCGATCATCCCGGCCAACATCCACCACCCGGAACTCGAGCCGATGGTGATCGGGCGCAACTTCCTGGTGAAGATCAACGCCAACATCGGCAACAGCGCAGTGTCGTCGTCGATCGAGGACGAGGTCGAAAAATTGCGCTGGGCGACACGCTGGGGCGCGGACACGATCATGGACCTGTCGACGGGCCGCGACATCCACGAGACTCGGGAGTGGATCTTACGCAACTCGGCGGTGCCCGTTGGCACCGTGCCCATTTACCAGTGCCTTGAGAAGGTCAAGGGCAAGATCGAGGACCTCTCGATCGGCGTGTTCCTGGAGACCCTCGAGGAACAGGCGCTGCAGGGGGTCGATTACTTCACGATCCACGCTGGCGTGCGGCTCGCCCACGTTCCACTGACCGCGAAACGCCTCACCGGCATCGTGTCCCGCGGCGGTTCGATCATGGCGAAGTGGTGCCTCACGCACCACCGCGAGAACTTCCTCTACACGCACTTCGACGAGATCTGCGCGCTGATGAAGCGCTACGACATCTCCTTCAGCCTGGGCGACGGCCTGCGTCCGGGATCGATCCACGACGCCAACGACGCGGCGCAGTTCGCGGAGCTCGACACGTTGGGTGAACTGACGGACAGCGCGTGGAAGCACGACGTCCAAGTGATGATCGAGGGCCCCGGGCACGTCCCGATGCACCTCATCAAGGAAAACGTCGAGCGCCAAATGGTGGTCTGCAAGGAGGCCCCGTTCTACACGCTTGGCCCGCTCACGACCGACATCGCGCCGGGCTACGACCACATCACGTCTGCGATCGGCGCGGCGATGATCGGATGGTTCGGGACCGCAATGCTGTGTTACGTCACGCCCAAAGAGCACCTGGGGCTGCCCAACAAGGAGGACGTCAAGGAGGGCGTGATCGCGTACAAGATCGCGGCCCACGCAGCGGACCTGGCGAAGGGGCACAAGGGTGCGCGGGACCGCGACGACGCGCTCTCGCGGGCGCGTTTCGAGTTCCGGTGGGAAGACCAGTTCGAGCTCGGACTCGACCCCGAAACCGCGCGCGAATACCACGACGAAACCCTGCCCGCCGACGGGGCCAAGACCGCGCACTTTTGTTCGATGTGCGGACCGCAGTTCTGCTCGATGCGCATCACCGAGGACGTGCGCAAGTTCGCGGCGAGCCAAGGGCTCGAAGAGGCCGCGGCACTGGACGAGGGTATGCGTGCGAAGAGCGCTGAGTTCAAGCAAACGGGTGGTGAGCTCTACGTCGCCGCGCGCGCTTCGGAGGCAAAGGCGTGAAACTGCCGCGCCCGCTGCTCATTGCGGTGATCGCGCTGGGCCTCGTGGCCCTGTTCATGTTCCTGAACGACCAGCCGGTGCGTGTCAGCTTTCTCGTGACCGGCAACGTGATGCCGGTCTGGGCGGTGATCCTGATCAGCTTCCTGTTCGGGCTCGTGCCCGGTCTCAGTGTGGGTTGGTGGCTTGCACGCACGCGCAAGCCGCGGATCTGACCTGCCGGTCGAGCCGCGGCTGAGCTGTGCTCTGCTGGGCTCTGCTGTGCTCTGCTGGGCAGCGCTGGGCAGCGCTGGGCCGTTCAGAACGACATGCCCAGCGAAAAGTGCAGAATCAGCTCGCTCTCGGCGGAGGTCGCCTCGGGGTTCCAGCCCAAATCGAGCCGCAAGGGACCGACGGGGAGGACGTAGCGCACGCCGGTGCCGACACCCCAGCGGAACTGCTCGAAGCTCGACCAGTCGTTGTAGTCGAGCAAGACGTTGCCCGCGTCGAAGAACAGCGCGCCTTGCAACTTGCCGACGAGGCGCTGGCGCAGCTCAGCGCTGAAGAGCGTGAACGCTTCGCCACCCACCGGGTTGCCTTCCGCGTCGGCGGGGCCGAGTTTCGATTCCTTGAACGCACGCACATTGCGCTCGCCGCCCAGGAAGTAGCGTTCCTGCAGTGGAATGGCGTCGCTCTGGCCGTGGGGCACGATCGCGCCGCTCTCCGCGGCGAGGGCAAGTACCGTGTCGCCGTCCGAGTCGAGGCTTACGAAGTGAGCGCTGCCGACGTTGAGGCGCATGAAGTCGAGATCCGAGCCGATCGCGTTGTCACCGACCTCGACGCCCCCGCGCAGGAGCCAACCCTCCGACGGCACGAACAGGTCGTTGCGAGTGTCGTAGCGGATGGACACGAGCACCGAACTGATATCGACTGTCGCGAGCTCGTCCTCGACCAGGGCATCGATTACATCGATGTCGAAGATGCGGCTGCGCTTGAATCCGTAGGTGACGGTGTTTTCGACGTTGGGCGCGAGCGGCCACGTGAAGCTCGAGGCAAACCCGATTTCCTGGCGGGTGAACGATGGTTCCTGGCGTTCGTTGCCACGTACCGCAAAGTCGGCGCGCAGGTTGTCGAAGATGAAGGTGTTGTCCGTGAGACCGATTTCGGCGCGCAGCGCGAGGAGCGCCGCGGTCGCTTCGGCGCGGAACCCGCGGCCGGTGCCAAGCAGGTTGCGCTCGCGGTATCCGATGCGCGCGCGAAACTGTTCGTAGGACCCGTAGCCGGGCTCGACGAAGAGCTCCTGGGATGGCAGCTCCTCGACCTCGACCTTCAAAATGCGGGCCTCTGCGCCGGGCGCAAGTTCTAGGCCGTGGTCTTCGGGCGCGGGGGCGAGGCTGAGGCCCACGCGCTCGAAAAGCGCGGTCTGGTAGAGGCGCGCGAAGCTTTCGCGCATGCGCTCGCGCCGGAATGGGTCGCCGCGCCCCATACGCAAACGGTCCTTGATCACGCTGCGGCGGGTTTTGCGCAGTCCTTCGGTTTCGACACCGGCGATCACGATGCTCGCGCCCTTCGTCACGGTGTAGCGCAGGAGCACCGCACCCGATTCGGTGTCGAGGTCGCGCTCGACATTCACGGAAACCTCGGCAAAACCGCGGTCGCCGTACCACTCGAGCAACCGGTTGCGCAGCTCGAACGCGAGGCGGGGGGTGAAGGGTTGGCCGAGCGAACGTTCGAGAACCGGACCGACACGACTGCTCTCCGATTCCGGTACCCCGTCGATCAGGACACCCTGGACGATGTAGCGCGGCCCCGCGGCCACACGCACCACCATGTTGGCGCGGCTGCGGTCCGCGCTGAAGCGCACGTCGCTCGTGTCGACGTTGGCGTCGAGGTAGCCCTTGGAAAGGTACAGGTCGATCAGGGCCGACGCGCCGCCGCGCAGCGCGCTTTCTGAGAACAGCGGCGGACCGCCGCCTTCGGCGAGCTTGAAGTCGAACAGAGCGCGCACGGTGTCCAGGTCGAGATCCCGCGCCTCCTCGAAGCGCAGCTCGCCCACCTCGACGCGCGGGCCTGCGTCGACGGTGAACGTCACCCAGTTGCCACGCGGCGTCGGGTCGACGTCGTAGTCCACGCGCGCGAAGGCATAGCCGAGCGCGCGCAGGTGGTTCTCGAGCACATACGCGGCATCGTCGACAAAGGCCCGGCGCAAATCGTTGGAAGCGTAGTCGTTCAGTTGGTCGTCGATGACCTCCTCGAGGTCCTCGGGTTGCGCGTGCAGTGTGCCGGAGAAACGCACCGCGAAGCCGTACGTCTCGAACGCTGCGTCCGCATCCTGCGCTGCGAGGCGCGATGTCCTGCCCGTGCCACAACCCGCGAGCGCGAAGCATACAAGCGCGGCCAATAGCGGCAGCATGCCCCGTGCACGGGTGCCGCGCGCCGCCGCCGTGCGGAACTCGTGCGGCGCGTGCGTCACGGGAATCGCAGGACGAGCCGCAGCCCGAAGTTGACGTCGTCGTAGATGTCGCGCTCCACGGTGATGAGTCCGCGCTCATCCGCGAGGATGCGGCCCTCCCACAGCAGGAATGAACCTTCGATCGTTTCCTGCCCTTTGCGTGAGACGTCGCGCCCCGTCGAGACTTCGAAGCGCTCGACGAAGTTGTCCTCGGGACCGCCGTCGTCGCGGCCGAAAATCTGCGAGGAGATGTCTTGCACGAGGTAAAGCGCGACGAGGCGCGCGGTGCGGGCGCCACCTTCCGCAGTCAGCGCAGAGTCGGGCAACTGGCCGGTGGCGACAAGCACCGCCACGTCCTGTGGTGGGAGCGGCGGCACCGACGTCATCAGGATGTCCGGGTCGTCGTAGGGGCCCAGCACCTGGACCTCGATTTCGTAACCGCGCATGCGCGTTTCGGCGCGCAGGTTGAGCTGCGGCACGAACGGATCTTCGCGCTCGAATAGGATCGTGCCGCCGGTGAATCGCAGGCGCGTCGCCGGCAGAGCGATGCGCGTGGGCTGCAAGTAGATCGGTCCCTCGATGATCGGGACCTCGCCGCTGCCCTTGAGCGTGATGTCGGGCAGCAGCGATCCGCGCGCAAAGTTGTTTTCGATGCGGAACGGCTCGCGCGCGCGCACACGCACGTCGAACGTCATCGTGGAGAGCGGCGGGTTGCGCAAGGAGAACAGTTCGATACCGCGCGCGCGGCGCGGTGAAGGCCGTCCACCGCGGCCAAGGTTCAGGAAGTTGACGTTGCGCGTGAAGCGCGCGGATGTGGGCTCGACCGTGCCCGAAAGGTGTAGCGATCCCGCGGGGCCGCTGAGCCACAGCTCGGCGTCGGCCCGCACGGTCGTGTCCGGCGTGCGGTAGAGCAAAAGGTCTTCGCCCACGACCTCCAGCGACACAATCGGCTCGGTCTCGAAGGGAGCGATCCAACCGCGCAGCTCAAGGGGCGAACCGCCGGCGGTCGCCTGCAGCTCGCGCACGTCGAGCACCTCCGCCTCAAACGGTTTGCCCGCGTCCGGATCGTTGGCCTCGTCGGGAGTCACGACGCGGCGCGACAGCTCGAGCGCTCCCACCAGGTCGTCGATCGCCGGCAGGTCGGAGTCAAACTTCACGAGCACACCCCTAAGATGGAGGGTGGCGTTGCGCTCCATGTCCTCGAAGGTGCCGCGCAGGCGGATGTCCTCGATCCGGGCCGCGCCGGCGAGCGTGCGGACGCGGGGCAAGAGGGGCACCAGCCACTCGAGGTGGGGGATCGCTGCCTTGCCCGTGAAATCGAAGGGTGTGTGCCGCAGCGCGGCAAACCGGTCGCGCGCCCATTCCGGTGCATCGAGCGGAATCTCCAGGTCGCCGCGCAGGGCGAGCGTGGCCTGGGATTCCCAGCGCACCTGAAGCTCGTCGAGCTGCGCCGACGTGCCGTCGAGCGACCAGCGGGCGGACACATCGGCGGCGCCCAATTGTCCGACCGGGGAATCGGCGGCGCCAAACCTGAGCTCGAGCGCATCGACGGACAGGTCGCCCTTGAGCGCGCTCCAACTTCCGCCCAGCTCGAGCCCGAGTTGAAGGTCACCCGACGCCGTGTCCGCGGGCAGCCAACGGCTTGCGTCCGCGATGCGCACGTAGCCACTTACAGCGATCGCGCCCGCGGCGAATGGATTTGCGGACAGGGCGAGCGGCAGTTGGCCTTCGAGCTGCACGCGGTCGCCCGCATCCGAATGCGCCTCGAGCTTTGCGAGAGTGAGGGTGTCTTCGCTCCAGCGCGCGTCGATGGTCAGCTCGCTCGCGGGCAGGTGCGCGCGCGGTCGCAGGTGCGGTGTGTTCGCGCGGATCTCCGCTTCGCGCAGCACACCACCTGAACCCAGGCGCACGCGGCCGTTGAGATCGAGACTCGACAGTTCGAGCTCGGCGGGCAGGAAGCGGCCCGCGAAGGGAGCGATGTCGAGTTGCGACGCGAGCACGCGGATTTGGATGCCGTCGTCCGGGCCGTCGAGTTCGACGGCGATCGCGCCGGACGATCCGGACAGCGCCGCCCGCTCCAGCCGGTGGCTGCCGGCCGCGCGCTCGTATTCGATCGGACGCTCGAGCGACAAACGCTCTTCGCCGCGCGCTATGTCAAACTCCTCGAGCCGCACGCGCAGGACGTCAGGCGCATAGCTGCCCGAACCGCGCGCTTCCACCTCTCCAAAGGGCGAACTCGCGCGCGCGTGGACACGTTCGATTTCCACACCTTCGCCGTCCGAACGCGGCCGCGCGACGAGGTCGAACGCCACTTCCCCGAAGCGCTCGTCGCCAAGTACGAGTCCCTGCGCGCTCGCGCTGACATCCGCCCGCAGCGCTGCGAGCGTGCCGTCGAGTTCGACCCGCGCGGACAGGCGCTCGAGGGCGGGGACGCCCGTTCCGAGCCGCGGCGCGAGGGCCTCCCAAGTGGAGCCGATGCGCGCATCGACCACCACGTCGTCGAACTCGAGCGGCACCGCGGTGCGCCCGGCGCCGTAGAGCACGATCGCGCCCGTCGCTTCGAGGCTTTCGTCGCCCTGGGCGGCGACGAGGCGGCGGACAGCGAGCCGCCCGCCGTTCAGGGCGATGTCAAGATCCACCGCGCCGAGGGACCAACCGGCGGCGACCACGCCCGAGCCTGCAAGGGTCGCGCTGGCGTCGATGTCGGCGCCGACACCCTTGAGGTCGAACCGTCCGCGCAGGTCGCCGGCGAAGTCGCCGAGCTGCAGGATCGCCGTCAGCGGCTCGAGCGATTCGAAGTCGGCGAGGCCGGCAAAATCGTGGCGCACGCGCAGAGGTGCGGGAGCGCCGCTAAGAGGGCGCGGGCCGCGCTCCGCACGCGCCGAACCGCCGGTGAGGATCAGCGACCCGCCGGGGGTGTCAAAGCGTCCCTCGAGCACGCGCAAACGGCCTTCCTCGAGCGCCGCGACGGCGGTGAGGCGGTGTTCGGGCAGGCGCTCGATGGGCGCGCCCCGCGGATCGATCAGGCCGGCGAGGTCGCGCATGTCGAGCCGCACGCGCCCCGCGGACCCCGCGAAGAGGCTGGTCAGGTCGTCGGCGCCAAGGTCGATCTCGATGTCGCGCAGGGCGAGGGTGTTGCGCGGCTCCACGACGTCGAGGGTCCGCAGGTACAGTCGATCGCCCTCGAGATCGAGGCGTGCTTCGGCGCGCTGCACATCGCGTCCAGCGATGTCGAGGCGCTCGCCAAGGACCCGCGCTTTGCCACGCAGCTCGCCGCCCGCCAACGTGCGCGAAAGGTCCGCGTCGACACGCCACAGGCCCGACGGAATCGCCGCAAGCGGCAGGTGGTGCGCAAAGAGCCCCGGATCGCGGGCCGCAAGTTCCTCGGCGGCGCGCAGGAGGTCGAGGTCGCGCGCGCGCACGTCGATTTCGACGCGACCATGGGCGAGTCCAAATGCGACCGTCGCCGGCGCTCCCGCGAGGTGGAGTTCGAGTTCGGCGGAACCGCGCCCGTCGGAAAGCTCCGCGAGGTCGGCTTCGCCCGCGGCGATGGGTGCGAGTTCGCCCCAACGCAGTGCGCCGAGCGCGATCCGCCCCCGTGTCCACGTCGCGGCGAGTTCGAGCGGTGCGGCGCTCTCGTTTTCTCCGTCGCGCCACGCGAAGCTTTCGAGCGTGAGTGCGATCGGCTGGGGGCCGCGGGCTGCGTCGGACGCGGCAACTTCGAGATGCCCGCCGGTGCCCACGAGAGCGCGGCCGCCTGCGAAGTGGATCGCGAAGTCGAGGGCGTCGATGGAAAAGGCGGGCAAATTGCGTGCGAACGACGGCAACGTGCTCGAACCGCCACCGTTGTGTTCCTCCGACGATGGGGGGAGCCCGAGGTCGAGTTCGAAATCGAGTTCCGACGCCTCGACGGAATGCAGCGCGAACGGATCGCCCGCGAGCAGCCCAGGGAGGGAGTAGGAGATCCCGACGTCCCTGGCCGCGAGGCGCGCGAGGGGGCCCGGCACGGCGTTGCGCAGGGTGATGGAGCGCGCTTCGAGCCGGTTCCACAGGTTGCCGCGCAGGCCGTCGATGGCGAGCTCCAACCCGGCCTGCCGTGCCAGCGATGTCGCGAGCCGGGCCAGTTGGGGCAGGAGGACACGCTCGCGGCTGAGCCACAGCGCCGCGACCAGGACAACCAGCACGATGCCCGCGCCAATCCAGCGCCTGCGGCGGCGCAGGCGTCGCTCCCGCGCCACGACGGGGCTGATCCCGAGGCGGATCGCCGGCGGGGGGGCACCGTCATGGCCTCCGGGCCCGGGGTGCGGGCTGGGTTTGCGGGACGGGGGGCGGGGCATGGTGTCGGACGGTCGCGAAGGCCGCAGGGCGGCGGCCCCGGCGGGCGAGCCACCCCCAGTCCGTTCACACCATCGACTGCCCCCCGGCGAGGGCCCTAGGCCCAGCGCCACCGCAACGGGGTCGCGGCCGGATTCTAGGACCCGCCACTGCCCGGGTAGCGCCTAACCCGGGTCACGGTCGCGTTCACGGGTTCGTGGCGAGGCGACCGCGAGCCGGGCCGGATCGAGGGGACCCAGGAGCGGTTCATCCGCCCCGCGGCCCACGAGGTGCGCCGCGGCGAGACGCCCCGCTTCGAAGGAGCACGTCATGCCATGCCCGCCAAATCCCGCGGCCCAGTGCAGGCCCGGGACGTCTGGGTCCGCTCCGATCGCAAAGCGGTCGTCGGCGGTGAGGGTGCGCAGGCCGAGCCAGAAGCGCGCGGGTGTGAGGGAGCGCTCGCCCACGAGGTGGCGCGCGGCGCCGGCCGCGATGGCTTCTGCGAGCTGCGGCAGCGGGACCTCGGTGTCCGCCGGCGCGTCAACCTCGTCGCACACCGACAGCATCAATCCGCCGTCCGCGGGGCGTGTGTAGAAGGCGTCTCCGCCGTTCCAAACAACCGGCCAATCCGGGTCCAACGACGGGTCGGATTCGGTGATCAACAGATGCCGGCGTGTCGGGCGCAGCGTCACACGCGAACCCGCGGCCTGCGCGAGCTGTGCAGCCCACGCGCCCGCGGCAATCACGACACGGTTCGCCCGCAGTTCGCGGCCGTCCGCGAGCTCAACTCCGACCGCGCGTCCACCTTCCGTCAGGATGCGCACGACACCCGTGCCGAGCTCGAAGCGGACTCCGCCCCCGCGCGCGCCGCGTTCGAAGCCGGCGACGAGGGCCGCGATGTCGAGCACGCCGTCGTCGGGCGCGTAGAATGCGACGAGGGGTTCGGTCGCGATGTGCGGGCACAACGCCGCTAACTGCACCGGCGAAAGCCGCGCAAGCGTGTTCTCGGGGTGGGAGCAAAGGCGCTCTAGATCCGCGGCGGCTTCCCGGTGGTTCGCCATCAGCACGAGGCCGCGTTTGACCAAGAGTGGCGTCGGTGAGAAACCTTCGGGAGGCGTGAGGAAGCTTTTTTTGCTGCGCCGTGCCATCGCCGCCGTCGTGGGCTCTTCGATGGGTGTGCGCAAGATCGCCGCGCTCTTCGACGAAGCGCGTTGCGCGAGGTTGGTGTCGCGCTCCACCAACGTCACGTCGGTCGCGCCGGCGCGCGTGAGGTGGTACGCGGTTGTCAACCCCGCGATGCCGCCGCCAACGATCAGGATCGAGGTTCGCTCCACGGTTCGGCGGTTCCTACAGCGCGGATTCTACGGGGGCGCTGCGCAGGTCCAGCACGCGAGCGAGCGCGCAAACGACGAGGGAATGCGCGATCCGGCCGTCGTGCACGGCGCGCCGCGCCTCGTCGAGGGTCAGCTCGAGGACTTGGATATCCTCGCCCTCGTCCAACTCCTGGTGCCCGACCCGCTCGGCACCGAGCGCGAGCCAATGGTGCAGTCGGTTCGAGTGGATCGCCGGATTGGCTTCCACGGCGCCCAGGTACTGCCAACGTGCCGCGCGGTAGCCGGTTTCCTCGCGCAGTTCGCGCTCGGCCGCTTCCCGGTGGCCTTCGCCTGGGTCGACCATGCCGCCCGGGATCTCCAGCGTCACGGACTCGGTCCCAAACCGGTACTGGCGCACACAAACCAGACGCGAATCCGCGGTCAAGGCGACCACGTTGACCCAGTCGGGGGTTTCTAGGACGAGGCGCTCAAGGTCGAGGCCGGTGCGCGGGTTGGTCAAAAGGTCGAACCGCACCTTGAAGAGGCGCAGGTCCGGGCCGGGCCGGCTGCTCCGCCGCGGCCAGTCGCGCGGGCTGTCTTGAGCGGTGTTCGTGTGATCGTTCACAGGCGCAGTGTACGTGCCCGCCGTAGACTCTCCGCCCGCGTATGGAAGGTCGAGAACAAAACACCGCGGTGGCAGAGGTTGAGGGCGGAGTGTGGCGCGGCCACGCAGCACTGCTCGTCGTCCAACTGTGTTTTGGGCTGTTTCCGCTGTTCGTGAAGCTAGCCGCGGAGGATTTTGCGCCCAAAGCGATGGCCGTGTGGCGCATCGCGGTGGGATCGATCGTGCTCGGGACGCTCGCATTCGCAGTGCACGGCAAACGCGCGGTGCCACCCCGCGGCGACCTCCTTCAGATCCTCGTGCTCGCGCTGCTCGGCGTGGTCTTGAACCAGGTGCTCGCGCTCGAGGGCATCCAACTGTCCACGTCCGTGAACGCGGGCCTGATGATGACGTTGATTCCCATCTTCACCTTCGCGCTCGCGGGGCTGGTGGGACAGGAGCGCGTCGTGCGCATTCGGGCCGTCGGCCTCGGTGTGGCCTTGAGCGGCGCGTTGCTCTTGCAGGTGCAGGGCAATGGCAATGGCGGCGGCACGAACGTTTTGCTCGGCAACGCGCTGATGGCGCTCAACTGCCTTTCCTACGCGGCGTTTTTGGTCATGGCGCGCACGTTTTTGCGCCGCCATCCGCCGCTGGCGGTCATCGCCTGGACCTACATCGCCAGTTTGTGGACGTTGCCGTTGCTCGCCCACGGCCACGACCTATTCCCCGTCGAGGGCAGCACGGCCGCCTGGCGCGGGCTCGTGCTTTTGCTGCTGTTTCCGACGGTCCTCGCGTACCTCTTGAACACCTACGCGCTGTCCCGCGTGCCGGCGTCGGTGACCGCGATCTACATCTACCTGCAACCCCTGATCGCGGGCGCTGCGGGGGTGTGGATTCTGGGGGAGCGTTTCGAGCCGTTGATGCTGGTCGCCGCGCTTTTGATGTTCGCGGGCATCGCGCTCGTCACGCGCCGGCCGCGGGTAGCGACCGGCGCCTGACAAGCACTTGCGTCAAAGCTGGTAAACCTCGGTGTCCGTCGCTCCGCCGCCCACCACGAGCACCGTCCCGTCCGCAAGCGGAACGAGCAGCGGGAAGAGGCGCGCTGAGCCCATGGCGCCCGTCGCGCTCACACCCTGGCCCGGGGTGTAGCGGTCGGACGAGGCCGTGGTGCCGAGGTCGACTTCGCTGGCGGAGAGAACCAGCTTGAACCCGCCCACGATCAGCGCGCCGCCACCTGGCAGTGCGGCCATTCCGGCGCCTGCGCGGGATTCCGAAAGCGTGCCCGCGCCCGCGAAACCGCCGAAGAAGCCGCCGGTATAGCGCAGAACGCTGTTGAGTGAGCCGATCGCGATCGTTGTGAAGTCACCGCTCGTCAAGAACGCTGTCAAGTCGAGGGTTAGACCGCCCGCGAGCAACACGGAACCGTCGGTCAGCTTCACCGCCGAGTGGGCGAGGCGGGCACCGGAGAAGAACTTCGGCAGGCCCCAGGTGTTGAAGGCCGGAACGAACTGGTAGGCGGTGCTCGAGACCGTCGGGATGTTGACGATGGGGAGCAGCGTCATGCCACCCGCAACGAGGACGTCGCCGTTGTTGAGTGCGGTCGACGTGTGGAAGGCGCGCGGCTCGAGCATGTTCGGGCCTGCGACGAAGGATTCGGTGTTCGGGTCGAAAAACTCGGAAGAGGGGATCAGGCCCTGGAACGCCGCCAGGAACACCGCGAGCAGGTCCGTCGGATCGCCGATCGCCACGGATTGAAACCCGCCGCTGATCAGCACACGTCCGTTCGAGAGCAACGATGCGCCGTGGGCCGCGCGCGCGCTCAGCATGTTCAGCTCGACCGTCGTGCCCGTATCAGCGTCCCACAGCGCGGCCGCGCTCGTGGGTTGGCCGGTCGCAAGGTCGAGTCCGCCGGTGAACAGGATGCGCCCGTCGGCGAGCGCGGTCGATTGGGAGAAGAGGCCGACGCCGAAGCTCGCGCCCGCGAGCTCCCATTCTTCGATGCGCGGGTCATAACGCTGCGCGAGCGGGCCGCTGCCGCCCGCGAAGAGCAGACTGCCGTCCGCGAGCACCGCCGTCGCACCGCCGGCGATCGGCAGGACCGGTGCGCCGAGGGTGTCCGCGAACGTGCCGGGAGTTGCGAGGGTGAGCCGCACGAGGTTCGACACCTGGTCGAGTCCGAACCCGCCGATCGCCTGCGCCGAAAGGGTCAAACCGACGAGGCTCGCAAGGGCGGGGACCGCGAGCGTTCCGGTGGCTTTCCCCGCGCCGTTCAGCAACCCGGCGAAACCGGGCAACTGCAGCGACAGGGAAAGGAGGTCGAGCGGGACGTTGAGCGTCAAGCCCGGCAGTGGCTGGCTCGTTTGCTCGTAGGTCGCGAGCACGATCGCGTAGACGTCGCCCGGCGTGCCGTCGACAAACAGGTTCGCGACGCCGGGGACGGCGCCCCCGCTCTTGTCGAGGGACAGTTGGCCGGTGGCGGGGGTCGCGGCGAAGGCGCCGACGGCGACGAGCAACGGGATGAGGGGGGTGCGCATTGGGAGGGCTCGAACCGAGCTGGAGGAGGAGATCGCAATCAAGCGTACCCGGACGGGATCGTCCACCCAGGCACCCCAGGACTCACCAGAGGCTCGTCGGACCCACCACCAGTCGGCCGTAGGTCGGGACGCGGCCCTGGCCCTCGAACTGCGGGGTGGAAATGACAATCCCGTAACTGACGGCAAACCCGCGCAAGAGCAGCACCCCACCCAGTTCCGCAGTCCCGACGACGTTCTCGCGCTCCACCGACGGGCTGTCCGCGAAGAGTGCGCCGTCGAGGGTCGCGTCCCAAAACACTCCGCGCGCACCCGCGCGAAGGTAGATCCAGGCCGAGGACACAGGGTCGATGGCCGTCCCGTGCGGGAACAGTCCCTCGGCGCGGGGCAAGTGTGCACCAAGCCGCAGGAGGAACGCGGTGCCCAACGAGGTGTCGGCGTTGCCAAGGCGCAGGTCGCGCTCGAGGGCCGCGTCGAACTCGAAACCACCCGCTCGGCCGGGTTGCAGCGTCGCGAAGAAAAAGCGCTGCCGCGAAAGCACCTCGAGGCCGAGTGTCGCTTCGGTCGGGACCTGGTGGCGCCAGCCGTTTGGGCGCGGCTCGCCGATCCCGTCGTGATAGCCGATCTGCGTGTCGCGTGCGAGGCTGGCACTGCCCATCGCTCCGGCACTGAGCGACACCCGTTGCAGACGGTCGCGGCGTGTGGACGGATCCGGGTCGAGCCACACGCGCGTGCGCGCCACGGTGAAGTCGAGCAAGCCCGCGTAGGGCCGATCGTCCGGCTGGTATTGGTCGGTTTCGAGGTTTTCGGGTGTGAAGATGCGTTGGCGCAGCGACCAGGTGAGCGCGCCCGCGGCGGGCTGGCCTGCGACCGCAGCGGGAAGCAGGAGCGGGATGCGGTCGAACGTCGCAAAGAGGGCGCGCTCGGGCGCGGATGCGGCAGCGAGCGGGCGTGCGACTTCCACCCGCGCGCCCTGGGTGTAATCCCGGTCGGTGGCGGTTCCGCGGCTGAGAAGATCGTTTTCCTCCGTGACCGCAACGCGCGATCCCTGGCAGGCGGTCGCGCACAATGCGAGGGCCGTCACCCATGCGCGGGTGGTCACTTACCGTCCGCAGTGCGCGGCCAAACGCTTGCCGCGGGGCTGAGCGGCTCGATCCACTGTTTTGAGCCGCGCACGTTGTAGCGCGCGCGGTATTCACGGGTCGCTGCGGTGTCGGGATAGGACTCGTCGGGGCCGTAGGGATAACCGCTCATCCCGTGGAATGGCAGGGGCTCGACAAACAGCGCCTCTTCGGTGTTGTGGTCGCGGTCCTTTGCCCAACCGTCGAGGAAAAGAAGGTAGTCGCGGCGCCAACCCTCGGGCACCGCGGGCAGATCCTTGGCATCAAAACGCAGTTCGAGCGCATCCCCCGCGCCGAAGATCACGAACTGGTCGTCGATGGTGTCGAGGAGTGTGCGCACATCGCCATGGCGTGTGTACATCCCTGGGTGTTGGTTCCAGCGCGGAACCGCGGCAAGCACGTCCCAATCGAACCATTCGAGGCGTTCTTCGGCGTGCAACCACACCGTGCCCGAAAAACCGCGCTCCCACAGCTGCGCAAGACTCGCAGGCAGGACGTGTTCGCGGCGCGCGTGGTCACCCGCGCAGGTGGCAAGCCGAATCGCATCCCAATACAGCCGCAGCGACGAATGGATCCGCAGGCGCGGGTCCGCGCGGTCGAGCCAGCCATCCGCTTCGATGACCATCGTCTTGAGCTTGCCGGCCGGGAAACCGATCGACGGACCGATCGAACGCCAGCCGCCCTTGCCGTCGGGCACTTCGACGAGCGGCGGTACGAACTCGACCTCGGGGTGGCGCGCGGCGGCCATGTTGACGCTCGCGTCGGTCCAATAGAACCAACCGCACATCACGAGGCGCAGGCGTTCGGCTTGCGCGACCGCGGCGGGGTCGAAAGAAAGCTCAAGGAAGTGGGGGGTCGCAAGGCCCATGAACTGGCCGCGCTCGGCGTTGAACGGGATCGCAAACGCGCCGTCTTCGGCGGCGAGCTGCGCAGCCCAGTCTCGGCCATCCTGGTCGAGCGCTTTGAGCGGCACAAGCGGCGCGCGCACGAGGTGCAACTCGTGCACGGGGAAGGGCGGGAAGGTGAAGCGCTCGTTCGGGAACAGCTCCGTGCCTTCGGGGTGGTCGATGACGTGCAGCCGCGCCTGGTCGAGGTACGTCACTTCGCGCAGTTCCTCGGTGATCTGCACGACGTATTCGCCGTCGCTGGGCGCGAACTGTTCGCCGCGAATCAGCACGTACTCGTCGGAATCCGGAGGCACGAGCATGTCGGGCGCCATGGGCAGACCGAGGGGCGTGATGCCGAGCACGTCGGTGACAAATTCGAAGGTCGTGCCGTTCCACACGTACAGGAACGGGCATGAGCCGATCAGGCCCTCGATCTGCTCGAGGACACGCGTTTCTTGGGCGGGTGCGTCGAGCATCGTTTGCACCACACCGTTGATCCACGTGACACGCACGACGTCGGCGGCCGCGGCGCGCCCTAGCCCGACGAGGACCGGCTCACCTTCGAAATGCAAGCGGCGGTATAGCGCTCCCGCGCGCACTTCGATCTTGGCGCCAATCGCGCGGGCGCTGTCCTTCACCCCGCGCAGCGCGAGGCGCAGGCCGCGGCCCTCGCCGAGCACCGCGCGCGCAGCCGGCGCGCCGCTGGTGTCCACGTAGACCACTTCGAGACGCTGGTCGCCGTCCACATCGGCGATCAAGAGCGGCCCGGGACGGGCGCCGAGTTCGATCGGGCTCAGTTCGCGCTCTGCATCGCGCGCGATGGCGAGAACTCCACCGAGTTGGCCCGTCCCCGTCACCCACAGGACGTCGAGGCTCCCGTCCAGATCGAAGTCGACGAGAACAGGTGTGCTCGCGGCGGGCACCGCGATTGGAGCGCGCGCGGCAACACGCTCGAAGCGCTCGCCAAAGCGCCCGACCAAGCGCTCGCCCGTCGCGGGAAACCACAGGTCGACGAACCCGTCGCCGTCGAGGTCGCCCGCGAGCGGCGCGCGCGACGCGTCGACACCCGCGGGCAAATCGGCGCTGCGGTCGTTGAACCGGTCGCGGCGCAGGCTGTCGAGCCAAACGAGACCTTGAGGGCCACCGAGCATGAGGTCGCTGTCGTCGTCCCCGTCGAAGTCCTCCGCGATCACCCACTCGAATGCGCGGCCCGCGGGAAGCGGCCACCCTTCGCCCGCGAGCGTGAATCGGTCCAGGTCTACGTCCGCTCCGCCCCCGTCCGCGCGCAAGAGCCGCGCGCCGTTGGCATCCGCCTGCGCCGCGGTCCCGGCGACCACGAGGTCTAGATCGCCTTCGTGGTCGAGGTCGACCGCAATCAGTGCTGTTGCACCCGCTCCCGCCGGCGCGCGCACCCGGCCCGCATCGAACGCACCCCCACCGTCCGCACGGTGCACCCAAAGGTCTCCTGCGGCGTCGATGCGCAGGAGTTCGAGCGCGCTGACACCTGGATCGGTGCGTGTGCGACCCTCCCAGTCCGGATCCACGTCGATGGCGAGCCACGCGGTGTGCTGCGCTTCGAGCACCACCCGCCCGGGCCACGCCGCGGCGCCGGGTTCCGCGGGCGCAAAGTGCACGATGTGTTGGCCGTCGCTTGCGAGCACGCCCGCGGGGCCCGCCTCGCCGCCCGCAACAAACGTCTCGGGGTTGCGGCCCGCGGGTACGCCGACCTCCAGCTCTTCGGCCATCACTTCGCGCCATTCGGCGCGCAATGTGGCAATGCGAAGGTCGCGCACTGGGCCAGTGAGCGCCGCACCGGATAGCGCAATGGGCGGACCGAGGCGCGGCGTCGCAAGCTGAAGCGGCGCGGCGCGCTCGGGTGTTGGCGGGCGCAAACGGCCCAGGTTGCCGCGTTGGATGTCGGTGGGTGTGGGTTTGGGGATTCCGCGCGCTTCCAACGTGCGCAGTTCGGCCAGGAACGCCGCGCCCTCGTCGCGGCGATCCAAATCGCCATAAAGGTCCCAACTGACGTACAGGGCCGTCATGTACCAACTGCCGGCGAGTTCAAGCCCGAGTGTGCGCACTCCTGTGAGCAGTTCAGCCGCTTCGCGCAGCAGCGTGTCGTCGTCGTTGTCGCGTCCGACGTTCAGCAGGAGTTGCGCGAGGAATACGGCCGTCGGCACGTCGTTCGGGGCGAGCTCGTGGGCGCGGCGGAAGCTTGTCAACGCACGCTCCCATTCGGTGCCCCAGCCAAACCGCACCCGGCCCAGGTTGAAGTGCGCTGCCGCCGAGTTTGGGTCGAGCGCGAGCGCACGCTCGAGCAAGCCGACCACCTCGTCCACGTTGGCCCGATCCATCGGCCCCGCCAACTTGGCGATTGCGAGCGCGACGAGGTCCGCAGGGTCGACCGGCTTCCGCTCAACAAGCGGCGCCAGCGCGGCTTCGGCCTCCGTGATGCGTTCCGCGTCGAACAGCGCCGCGGCGATGTCGCGGGCGACGAGCACCTCGGGCGGTGTCGGCGCGGGCGCCGCGGGTTTGTCGCGCTTGCACGCAACGAGGAGCCCGAGGCAAAGGGCCAAAACGGCGGGGGCGCGGTGCGCGAAGCGATGGGGAAGCATGTTCGAGGGGCCGTGCGCGCAAGGATGCGGTGCCAGGATGCGGTGCGGGTGGTATGCGCGGCGCATGGGAACACGGCGGGCGCGGTGGTCCAAGACCCGTCGGCGGCGGGGTGGCGGCAGGACCCGGCTCTGCGTTTGTGCCGGGCCAATCCGGTCAAAGCCCGGCAAAGCGGGGTCCGGCTTTAACCGCGCGTCACTCCGGGACCGTGCGCCCCCGGCACCCAGCGCGCGAACCTTGCACGAAGCGTCAAAAGGGGCTCGCGACGGGCGCCCGCGCCACCCGATGGGGTAGCCTCGGACGGCAATTTCACTCCCCCGGCGCCCGCTGGCACGACGCTGGCCGCCCCGCACGCCATCCACCGCAGCCCCCCCCCGATCCCGTGAGCGACCCCGCCACCCCCTCGCCGACCGCGGCGGACTCCCTTCAGCCGCGCTCCGGCACCCCCGGCGTCAGCCCGGGTGGCCTCGATATCCCCGCGCGCCCGCCGGCGATCCCGGGCGTGCCTGTGGGGGAGCGGCGCGCGTTGGTGGTTGGCGCGAGTTCGGGCATGGGCGCGGCGCTGGTGCGGCGGCTGATTGCCGAGGGTTACCAGGTCGCCGCGATCGCACGTCGGCAGGCAGAGCTCGAAGCGCTGCACCTTGAACTGCAATCGGTCGCGCGCGGAAGCGGCGGCAAGGTGATCGTGCGGGCGCTCGACGCCTCGGACGCCGCGGCGGCGCCGGGTGCGTTCGAGGAAATCGTCGGCGCGCTCGGCGGCCTCGACCTGTTTGTGTTCGCGGCGGGTGTCATGCCAAAGATCGAGCGCACCGAATACAACACCGAAAAGGACCTGCTCGTCCTCGACGTCAACTGCACTGGCCTCGTCGCCTGGGGCAACCTCGCGGCGCACCTCTTCACGACCCAGCGGCGCGGGACGTTGGTCGGCATCAGCTCGATCGCCGGTGACCGCGGCCGCAAGGGTTTTCCGGCGTACTGCGCGTCCAAGGCGTTCACGAACACGTACTTGGAAGCCCTGCGCAACCGCTTGAGCGAAGTGGGTGCGCACGTGCTGACGATCAAGCCCGGTTACGTCGACACGGCGATGACCCGCGGCATGGACAAGCTTTTTTGGCTGATCTCCGCGGACGAAGCAGCGCGCCAGATCCTTTCCGCAGCGCGCAAACGCACAAACACACGCTACGTGCCCGCACGCTGGATGTTCGTGGGCACGATGCTCAAGCTGATTCCGAGTTTTGTCTTCCGCCGCCTCAACTTCTAACTGCGCACGTATGTCCGCCGCCGAACGCACAACCGATCCGCAGTCCCTCGCACTGGGACGGCAGATGCGCCGCCCGTCGGGTGGTGAACCGGGCGCACCGCGCGCCGCCACGTCCTTCGAGCACGTCGAGGGTTGGGGCATGGCGGTGGGAGCACCGAGCCGCGTCTACCGCCCGCGCAACGTCGAAGAGCTGCGTGCGAGCCTCGCCGAGTGCCGCAGCGATGGTGTCACCCTCGGCCCGCGGGGCTCGGGTTGCAGTTACGGTGACGCCAGCGTCAACGCAGGCGGCCGTGTGATCGACACGACGGGGATGGCCCGCATTCTCGGTTTTGACCGCGCACGCGGCATTGCCGAGCTCGAACCGGGTGTGACGATCAAGGACCTGTGGCAGCGCATCTTGCCCCTTGGTTTTTGGCCGCGCGTGGTGTCCGGGACGATGTTCCCGACGGTCGCTGGCGCGGCGGCGATGAACATCCACGGCAAAAACAACTACGCCGTCGGCACGTTCGGTGACGCCGTGCGCGAGTTTGACCTGCTGCTGGCGTCGGGCGAGATCCTCACCGCGACCCGCGAGCAGAATGCGGACATCTTCCACGCCGCGATCGGCGGTTTTGGGATGCTCGGGCTGTTCACGCGCGTCGTGCTCGAGACCAAGCAGGTCCATTCCGGCGAGCTCGAAGTCGGCGCCGTGTCCGTGCGCAACCTGCGCGCGATGATGGCGGCCTTCGAAGCGCGCACGTCCAGCGCCGATTACCTCGTCGGTTGGATCGACTGTTTTGGCAAGGGCGATCAGCTTGGCCGTGGCCTGATCCACGTGGGTCGTTACCTCGCACCCGGCGAAGATCCGAAACCCGAAGACACGCTGACCGTCGCGCATCAGGAACTCCCAAGCCGCATCCTCGGCCTATTCCCCAAAAGCGAGGTGTGGCGCCTGCTGGGTCCGTTCTGCAACGACCGCGGCATGGCGTTGATCAACTTCTCGAAGGTGATGGCCGGGCGCATGGAAGCGCGCCGCGCTCCCTACCGTCAAAGCCACGCCGGATTTGCGTTCTTGCTCGACTACGTGCCCAACTGGAAGTGGGCCTACGGCCGCGGCGGCTTGATCCAATACCAATCCTTCCTCCCTAAGGAAACCGCGCACGAGGTTTATTCGGAACTGCTCAAACACTGCCATTGGCGCGGCATCGTTCCGTACCTGGGTGTGTTCAAGCGCCACCGCCCCGATCCGTTCCTGTTGACCCACGCGGTCGACGGTTGGAGCTTCGCGATGGACTTCAAGGTCACACCGTCAAACCGCGAGGCGCTGTGGAAACACTGCCGGGAACTCACCGACATCGTGCTGTCGGGCGGCGGTCGCTTTTACTTCGCGAAAGACTTGGTGCTCGAGCCCGAACAGGCGCGGCGCATGTACGCACCCGCGAACCTCGACGCTTTCCTCGCGCTGAAGCAGCGCCTCGATCCCAACGGACTGTTCGCCACGAACCTGTGGCGGCGGCTGTTCACGTGACGGGCGTGGTGGTGTCCCGCAACCGCGCGTAAATCAGGCGGTCGGCGAACTCGCCGTCCTTGAAGACGCTGTGCACAAGGCGCCCTTCGAGGGTGTAACCGACCTTTTCGAGCACCCGCGCGGATGCGGGATTCCACGCGACAACTCCGGCTTCCAAGCGCACCAAGTCCGTCGTCGCAAAGGCGTGCTCCGTCAGCGTTTGCAGCGCGGCGGACACGATGCCCTTGCCCCACAGTGTTGGCCCGAGCCAGAATCCGACCTCGGCCGAGCGCGCGTAGACATCGTGGCCGCGGTCGAAGCCGATGCCACCCACGGCCTCGCCGCGGTACTCGATTGCAAACTGCGTGAGCGGATCCATCTCGCCCACGATCGCGACCCACACCCGCGCGTCGGTGTCCGTGTAGGGGTGCGGGAAGCGGTCGCGCAGGTTGCGCCAGACTTGCCGGTGGTTGGCGTGCCGGACGAGGTTGGGCTCGTCTCCAAAGGCCCAGGGCCGCAGGTAAAGGGCTTCTTTGCAGCGCATTCGCATCGTTGGCGCAGAGTAGCGTGCGCCGGCGCCGCCGCGCGTTAGGATGTCGCCCCCGATCGCGCCCCCGACCCCTTCACCGTCATGCAAGACCGATTTGAGCCCGAGTTGCGGGCCGCTCTCAACCGCGCCCGACTCATCGCCCAGCGCCAGGGGGTGCACCAGATCAGCACCGCCCACCTCGCCCTCGGGCTCCTGACGACCGACGGCCAGGGTCAGCCGCCGACGGTCGCCGCGCAGGTGTTGCAGGGTGTCGGCGCCGACGTCCCGACGGTCGGTAGCACGCTCCAACAGGGGCTTGCGACGGGAGAAGTGCGCTTTTTCCCCGTCAACATGGGTTTTGACGAGGGCGGAGCGCGCGCGCTCCAACTCGCCATCGGCGGAGCGCAGCAAATGGCGCACGCGGGGCTCGGATCCGACCATCTGCTCGCGGCGTTGATGCAGGAACCCGACGGGCCGCTGCCCAAGGCGCTCGCGCCCCTCGAAGTGGACCCCAAGCGTGTGCTCGACGGCCTCGGCCCGATCTTCCAAGCGCGCCCGCGCGAAGCCGCTGCCGCCGCGCCGACCGCGGGCCAAGCAGTGCCTGGCGCCGCGTCGGCCGCCAATCCGCGCATGACCGAGAGTGGGCAGCGTGTGGTCACGGCCGCCGCGCAACTCGCCGATCGCTACGGCCACGGCCCCGCGGGCACACCGCACCTCGTGCTGGCGCTGCTCGACGACTCGGACCGCATGCTGACGTCGCTCCTGCGCCGCGCGGGGGTGAACCCGACCGAGCTGCGCCAGATGCTCTTGACACAACTGCGCGTCGAAGCCTGACCCCGCCTCCGCGGGATCGTCACTTCGCCGCGAGGCGCTCGAGCCATTCGTTCCACTGCGCTGCATCGAAGGGGAGCTCGAGCAGCCGGTCCGATTCGGCCAACCCGCCGTGTGCGTTGCGTCCGCTGATTGGGAGGTGAAGCGGAGCGCGATGTTCGGGAACGGCGAGGCCCGACGGCAGTTGCAGCCGCATCAACGGCGCGCGCGCGAACTCGAGCCGCTGGGGCGCTCCGTCCCGGACACCCTCGATGACCCGCCACCCGCGGGCCCGCGCGCTAAACGGCAAGGGTGTGCTGGGTTTTGGAAGCAGCACGTCCGTCGGCAGGTCGGAGTCGGAGCCGAGGGCGATCGTGTTGCGCTGGCCGCTGGCGTCGAATTCGAGCGTCACCTGGGTGGGCGTGCCGCCCTCTTGGAAGCCGATTTCGACGGGCGCCAACTCGAACGTGTCCGTCCAATCGAAGACGGGCAGCGTGCGGCGTTCCAACGCTTCGCTGAACACCGCAAAGCGACCGAGCACTTTTTGGTCGATGCGCGAGCGCACCGCCAGTTCCGCGCTGCCACTAGGCGCGGCGAGAGAACTCAACTGCATCGAATAGGCGAACGGGGGGATTTCGCGCCCGGAACCCTGCAACTGGTTGATCAATGATGTTGAAGCACGGCCTTCGAGGTCAAACTCGACGCTCTCGCGGATCAAGCGCAACGGCCATTGGATCTCGAATCGACCCTGCCGATCGGTCCGTCCGCGGGGGGCCACCGTACCGGGGTGGGAAGATCCGCCGAAGCCGGGCTGCAACGTCTCCACCCAAACACGGGTGTCCGCCACACCCGCGCCGTCTGCGTCCACGACACGTCCGCGGCACAACAGCGGAGGCGGCCGCAGGACGATCTCCTGTTCCCAGGTCGAGGCCGAGGCCAATCGGCCCGAAGCGCAGGTTGCCCGATCGGTCCGCGACGCGCTGGTACATCAGCGTGTCCTCGTCGTCCACGGCCATGACGGCATCGTTCCCCGCGCCGCGAACAAGCACTTCTCCCGACGGCGGAAGCTGAAGCACGACGGTGTCCGAATCCGACTCGAGCGCCAGCGGGGTTTCCTGGACCGGATCGAAGATCAAGTCGGCGACGACGCGCATCGCTGCGAGATCGGACCACCGGGTCACGCGCTCTTCGACCCGAACCCGCCCCTGCGAGTCCGTCGTCCCCATCGCCACGACCAGAGCGTCGCCGTGCTGGCGGGAAGTCCCCACGCGCGGCGTCCGCCTGGTGACGGACAAACACCGCCTGGTGACGGGATTTAGCCGCTCGGGCGGGCGTGCGTGCGGCGCGCGGGCACGGACACGAGCCGTTGCTCTTCAGGAATGAAGGCGGTGAGCTCCTTGCCCCACACACAGCCCGTGTCGAGGCCGAGGGCATTCACCTCGTTCACGAGGCCGCGCGCGGACCAATGGCCGTAGACCACACGGCGGTTGCCGTGGAGCGCCGGGTCGTAGAAGCGGTACCAGGGCGAAAAGCGTCCGTCCGAAGCACCGCTCGACTCGAGTTCTTCACTCATGGCCTCGCTCGGTGTTCCGCCCGCGGCATCGCACCAGCGTGTGCGTGTCGCGAAATCCACGCGCGGATCGCCCCCCAGGGGATCGAGGCCAGCCGTTTCCGCGACGGGATCGCGCCAGCGCGGATGGATTGCCGCATGCACGATCAACAGGTCCGGTTCGCGGCGCACCAGCGGCTGCGCGCGCAGCCATCCAAGCAGCTCGTCCCGGTCGTCCGCCGCAAGCACAGGATCGAGGCGATTTTCGGGCTTGGCGCGGCGCAATCCCGCCGCCGCGGCCAGCAGGTGGATGTCGTGGTTGCCAAGCACCGTCTCCGCACGCAGTTCGATCAAGAGCCGCAGAGTTTCCAGTGCCTGTGGCCCGCGGCCGACGAGATCGCCGACGGGCATCAGACGATCGGCAGCGGGATCAAAATGCGCGGCGTCAAGCAGAGCTTCGAGCTCTTCCCTGCATCCTTGGATGTCGCCGATGAGGATGCGCCGTCCCATGGGCGCATGTTAGCGCGCGCTGCGTGTCGATCGCGCGCTCTTCTTCGCTGTCTTAAGGCGGGTTGTCGCGCTGTTTCCGCCCGCGTGCGCGGCCTTGACCTTCGCCGCGGCGGCGAGCGCGCGTTTGGGCATCAGGTCCTCGGCGACGTAGGGTGTGTCGACCGCGTGTTTGTCCTTCTGCTTTACGAGCAACCACGCGTCCTGCTCGGCGCCGCGCATGCGCACGAGCGCAAACACCCCCTTCAGTTTTTTGCCGCGCAGTTCGACGCGCAGCGAACCTTTTGCGATCTGTTCGAGCCCCCCGCGGTCATGGGGTGTCGTCGGGGGCAGAAGCTCGAACGTTCCCCGGTCCCACAGATGCACGTGACCTGCGCCGTAGTTGCCCTTCGCGATCTCGCCTTCAAAGTTTTGGTAGTCGAGCGGGTGATCCTCGACCCTCACCGCAAATCGCTTGTCGACGGGATTCATCGAAGGGCCCTTTGGCACCGCCCAACTCTTCAGCGTTCCGTCGATCGCCAGCCGAAAGTCGTAGTGCACACGCGACGCGTGGTGGCGCTGCACGACAAACGGATGGTCTGCGCCGCGTGGAGCGCGCTTAGGCTGGCCGGATTTGGGCTCGGTGGTGCGCGCAAAATCGCGCTTGTTGCCGTAGCGATCGAGGCTCATGACGCACGCTTCTTAGGGGTGCCGCTCCCCAGGCTCGCCTCGAGGCGCTCCAGCAGATCTTCGTCCTTGGTGCGCACGACACGCAGCTTCTTGATGGGCTTGCGTTTGCCGGCGGCCTTCGCCTTGATGATGCGCAGCAGTTCTTTGCTGTATTCGTCCTTGAACTTCGAGAGGTCGAACGGGGCGCTGTACTGCTTGACCAGTTTGAGCGCCATGTCGAGCTCCTTCGGGCTCAGCTTGACCTGCGTCGGCAGGTCCAGTTCCTTGGCGGAGCGCAGCTCCTGTTCGAAGCGCAGACCCTGCACCACCAGATGGTTGTCGCGCGGCCGCACGACGGCAAGCTGTTCCTTCGAACGCATGATGAAGCGGCACAGACCAACGCGCTTTGTTTTTTGCAGCGCGGTGAACAGCAGCTTGTACGGCTTCGCGCCGTTTTTGTCGGGCTGCACGAAGTACGGGTTTTCGTAGTAGATCGGGTCGATCTGTGCGCCCTCCACGAACGTTTCGATCTCGATGATCTTGGTTCTTTTGGGGCTCGCTTCTTCGAAGTCATCGTCCTCCAAGATCACGTACTCGTCGTTCAACATGTACCCCTTGACGATCTGCTCCCAGGGAACTTCTTTGCCCGTGTCTTCGTTGACGCGCTTGTAGCGGATCCGTCCGTGACCCTTCCGATCGAGCATGTCGAAATCGAGCCCGCTGTCCTGCGCAGCGCTGAACAGCTTGACGGGGATGTTGACGAGGCCGAAGCCGATTGAACCTGACCAGATGGCGCGCATGGTGAACGGGAGTTCGGGGGTGGTCGCAGGCGGTCGCGGGTGGCGTCCCTGGGGCGAACGCGGGCCTGGTCCACGCGGCAAGTCCCATGCCATCACTCCGCTCGGTCATACTGTGCGCCGCGGAACGGGAGTTGCGGGCGCCTACGGCTCTGGCGAGTAGCCTTTCGCACCGGCGGGCCGCCCGCGACGCGCTCGGGTAGGCCCAAGACTTTTCTCCGATCGCAGCCGAGCGGGCGGCACCCACCGCAGGATCCGCACCTTGGCAGCAGAATCCGCGCCCTCCCAGGGGAGGGTGGTTCGACCGCAACCCGCATTCGCCATGAACCTATCCGACGAACATCGCGCGGAGCTCCTTGCCGCGCGCGAGACCCTGGAGCACCCGGGGATCGCGGTCAAGATCTCGAACCTCATCGGCAAGCCGATCGAGAAGGGCTTCGACCTGTTGCCCGAGCGGTGGAGCGAGAAGATCTCGAAGGCGACTCGGGACGCGCTGATGTTCGCCATGCGCGGCGCGCTGCTAACGATGCGCGAGCGCGGCACCGGGTCCTATCCGCGGCTGCACAAGCTGGCAGCGGCCGTCAGCGGCGCGGCGGGGGGTGCCTTCGGGATTGCCGCGCTGGCGGTCGAGCTGCCCGTTTCCACGGCGATCATCTGCCGCTCCATCCTCGACATCGCGCGCGCGAACGGAGAGTCTCTCGAGGACGTGGACACACGCCTTGCGTGCATCGAGGTTTTTGCGCTGGGAGGAAAATCGAAGCACGACGATGCGGCCGAAACCGGCTACTTCGCGGTGCGGACGGCACTCGCGCGTTCGGTTGCCGATGCGGCGGAGTACCTTGCGTCGCGCTCCATCGCCGATGAGGGAGCGCCCGCCCTGGTGCGCCTGATCGGTCTCGTGGCCGCGCGCTTTCAGGTCCAGGTTTCCCAGAAGGCCGCAGCGCAGGCCGTGCCGGTGCTCGGTGCGGCCACCGGTGCGACCATCAACCTGATTTTCATCGACCATTTCCAGGAGATGAGCCGTGCGCACTTCACCATCCGCAGGCTCGAGAGGGTTTACGGCCGCGAGCTCGTCCAAAGCGCCTACGAGGGCGTGATCGACATTCGCCCTTGATAGAGAGTTTTGTTTACATAAACTTCATTCGAGCGCGCGGTCGAGTGCGCGACCGCGCCATGGGTCGCGCTTGCGTCGCCGCGGCCCTGCCGCGTAGCATGTTCGCCCCTCCAACGTCGCGCCCCATTCGCGGGCGCACCGAACCGGCCCTATCATCCCGAGGTGACCTATGGCACGTGCACAAACCAAGTCGGGCGGTCCGAACCGCGGCAAGAAGCTGATCCGCAAGATCGGCATGGGCTCCGGCAAGTACCTGCTCGCGGATAAGAAGAAGAAGCAGCGCTGATCCGTTCGGGCCGCGAACTTCTCATCCCACCGCCGGTCGGGAGCGCGCGAGCGCTTCGGCCGGCGGCCTCCTTATAACTCCGCCGACGAAGCGTCTTCGAACACGTGACCGCCTGGGTCGAAGTGGTTGCGCACAGCGCTGCGGGCGGCGCAGCTTTCTCCGGCGCTGCGGCAGGACTGGGCGCCGCGGCGCTCTGGGCTCTGGGCTCCTTCCTGTTCAGCCGCGCGATGGCGCCGCGGCCGGGACGCCCGCGGCTGTCTCCGGCCGCCGCGAACCTGTTCAAGAACACCAGCGCCGGGCTGATCTTCGCCGCCGCGTGGTGGGTGCTTGGTGACGCCCCTCCCGCACCGTCGGCCTGGCTGTCCCTGGGGTTGTCGGGGTTCCTCGGGTTCGCGGTGGGGGACGCGCTCTACTTCGCGGCGTTCTCGCGCTGTGGAGTGCAACTCGCGGCCGTCGCCGCGAACCTGATCCCACCGCTCGCGGCGCTGATCGACTTTTTGTACTTCGGCAGGACCCTGTCCGCCGCCGCGCTCGCCGCGATGGTCGTGACCCTCGCCGGAATCGGTTTGGTGGTCAGCGAACGGCCCCGCAGCGGCGCGGGACGACCGCCCCCTGACCCGCGCGCCCGGCGCACGGGACTGTGGTTCGCGGCGTTGGCCGCTGTGGCGCAGGCAGTTGCGATCGTCAGTGGACGCGCCGGTTTCGAGGGCACGGACCTGCTTCCTGGAACCGTCGCGCGGCTTGTCGGTGGGGTGTCAGGCGCGCTGGTGATCGCGGTGGTTCTCGGAGCACTGCAACGGGGAACGGGGACGGTGGGGGAGCTGCGTTTGCTCGCACGTCCGTTCGCCTACCGCGCTCTCGCATGGGCGCTCGTGCCCGCGTGCCTCGTTGGAGCGTGGATCAACTTGCCGCTCCACAGCCACGCCCTTGGCACCCTCGCACCGGGTGTGTCGGCGATCCTTTTCGCCACGACGCCGCTCTTTGCGTTGCCCATCGGCATGGCGCTGGGTGAGCGCTATGGCTGGCGCACCGCGGTGGGGACCGCGATCGCGTTTGTCGGTGTGGCCGGTGTGGTCCGGTTCACCTGAGGCGGACGAGCAGCGGCAGCACGCCAAGCCACCACAGCGGGTGGCCGAAATCGACCGACGGCAGCCGATCCGCGAGTACGGCGACGGCGTTGTAGCTCGTGTGCAGCGCGATGGCGGCGAAGACCGTGCCGCTGCGCAGCGTCAGCGCTCCGAGCACGACACCGAGGGCGAACGTGATCGCGAAGCGGTGGATCGACGCGTGCATCGCGGCGAACAGGGCCGCTTGGGTGAAGAGCGCCGGGAGCACCCGGCCACGGTCGATCGCCAGGCCGCGCAGGATGGCGCCGCGGAAGAGCAGTTCTTCGGTGATGCCAGGACTGAGGGCAAACAGCACGAGCAGCGCGGGCAGCGAAAGCTCGGCCAATGTGCCCATCAGCCCTTCGGCGGCACCCCCTGAGGGCAGCGGCAGGAAGCGCGATTGCTGCTCGAGGATAAAACGGCCGACTTGCGTCAGTGCCGGTCCCGCAAGGAGGCCTGCACTGACCCATCCAAGCGTGGAAAGGGCGCTGCTGGTTTGACCGCTAGATTTCACGAGCGCGAGTGCACGTGCCAGCGATCCGCCAAACGCACGCCGGTTCGCGTAACCGAGGTAGAGCGCGAGGCCCAGCACGAGTACCCACAGCGTGAGGGTGAGTCCAGCGACGAGATCCCAGCTCTGGAGCGCACCCCCCGCGATGTAAACCGCGGCGACCGAAACGAGCCCAACCCGCAGCGACCGCCGCGCGGCATCGCCCGCGGGATCGAGCCCCTTGGGCGCGGGCGCCTGCAGGAGGCGCTCCGCATCCAGCGTCCGGGTGATACGCGAAAGGGCGAGCGCCGCCCAACCGAGGGATGCCGCAAACGCCGTCAACGCCGCTGGCCATGCCAGCACACCGGCAAACGCGTCGCGCAGCGCGAGGCTCGGCCCCATGATCGGCACGAGCGCGAGCAAATAGTCGAGCTTGACGTCCGCCGCCATCGCGGGCGACGCAAGTGCGACGGCGATCAGCGTCGCGGGCAACAGGTAATGCTGCCCTTCGCGGAACGTGCGCGCACGCGCGGCGAGGAAACACAACGCCGCCGCCATCAGCACGACCGTCGGCAAAAACACGACTCCGGCGACCAACGTCCGTCCCGCGTCCAAGCCGCCCGCGGCGGCGCCATCGGGCAGCTCGAATAGGCCAACTTCGATCGTGATCAGGAGGCTTGCGACGTTGCTGATCCACGCGGCGAGCGCTGTGGCGAGCACCACGCTGAACTTGCCCCACGCGAGCACCCAAGTGGGCACGGGCTGCACGAGCAGCGTTTCGAGGGTGCCCTGTTCGCGTTCGCCCGCAAACGCGTCGAGGGCGGCAAACGCACCGCCCGAGAGCAGCACGACCACGGCGATCAACGGCAGAAAACGGCCGAGGGCGAGCCCCTTCGAATCCTCGGGGGGTGCGACATCCCGCGCTTCGAAGGCAAACGCCAACGCAGGATCGTCTCCGAGCCCGTTCGCGAGTGCGCGGCTCTCAAGTTCGTCCGCAAGTTGCCGCAAGGGCCCAAGCACCTGCGCGGAGACGCCGAGCCCGTCTTCGCTCGCGCGGTGGAAGACGAGTGCGACGCGGTGTGCCGCGCGGTCGCGGTCGATCAAGACCGCGCCCCCGTGCGCCTCCGCATCACGCGCCATCGAAACCGGTGCTGCGCCGTTCAACCACGCGACGAGCAGCCCGTCCAAATCGTCCTTGAGCCGCTCCTCCGCGCGCGTTCGGACGGCCCCGTCCAGCGGCCCGCGCGCCGCGGCCTGCACAACATCCGCAAGGTCGAGGTCCTCGAACCGCACGCCGCTGCCGACCTGTGCGAGGCGTGCGCGCACGTCATCCAGAAGCCCGCTGGGCAGCGCCGACAGGTCGACACCCACGCGGACTTCGCGCTCCTCGATCTGGCGCTGGCTGATCTGGCCTAAACGCTGGGACCCGTACATCAGCGCGGGATACGAAAGCATCGGCACGAGCACCGCCAGCAGGATCGCTTTGCGGTCGCGCAGCAGGCGGCGCAGCTCGCCGCGCGCGACGGTCACGAGTGCCCGCCGCCACAGGTTGGCTTGCGGATTCGGCGTTGAGCCTGGGCGCATGCCTCTGCCGGGGACCGTCACGCGGGCGCGCCCTCCTCGAACGGCGCGGGTGCGCGGCCCTGCGCGTTTTTGACGAGCGCGCGGAACACGCCGTCGAGCCACGTTTCGCCGGTCATCGCACGCAGTTCGTCCAGGGTGCCCGAGGCGAGCAGCCGCCCGCGGTGGATGACGCCGATGCGGTCGCACAGCCGCTCCGCTTCGGACAGGACGTGCGTCGAAAAGAGCACGCAGCGGCGGCTGTCGCGGCGCGCTTCGATGAACTCGATCATGTCGCCGGTCGCGAGGATGTCGAGACCCGTCGTCGGCTCGTCGAGGATCAGCACCGGCGGGTCGTGCAGCACCGCGCGCGCGATCGACGTGCGCTGTTTTTGCCCGCTGGAAAGGTGCTCGCAGCGCCGATCGGCGAAGTCGTGCATGCGGAACGCATCGAAGAGCTCTGCGATGCGCTCTTCCAAACGCTCCTTGGGCATGCCGTGGAGCGCGCCGAAGTACTGCAGCGTCTCCCGCGGGCTGAGCCGCTGGTAGAGCCCTGTCGTCGCGGAGAGGAACCCGATGCGCCGACGCACCTCGAGGGGTTCGCGGGCGACGTCGACACCGTCGACCAGGGCACTGCCCGCGCTCGGGGCGAGCATCGTGGCGAGGATGCGCAGTGTCGTCGACTTGCCGGCGCCGTTGGGGCCGAGCAGCCCGTAGATCTCGCCATAACGGCACTCAAGGTCCAGGCCTTCGAGGGCGTGCACAACTCCCTTTTTGCCCGGATCGGCGTAGGTTTTGGCCAGTTGACGGGTTTCGACCGCGTGTCGCTCGGCATTCGCGTTCAAGGGGTTCTCCGGGGCAAGGATTTGCGCGGCAGCAGGGCCGCGCGCACGCGGGCAAGGCCGGGAGCGCGGCCGTCGGCGTCCAGCTCGACACCCATCAGTCGCAGGGCGGCGAAAGTGGCGACGAGGGCGTAGACGAGGTGGCTCGCGAAGGCGATCAGGAGCCCGACGGGCTCGAGCTCGCCACCGCGCAGCACCATCCGCAAGGCGAGGGCTATACCGACGATGGGTGTGGCCGCTAGGCCGGGACTCAGGGCGAGGCCCGGCAGCGACGAAGCGAGGGCGGGCAGCATGAACACGAGCTGCGCTCCCCCAAGGAGCGATTGTCCTTGTTTGAACGTCTGCGTCAGCGAGCCGAGGCCCGTCAAGATTGCCGCAACCAGCAGGACGAGCACCGCGGCGTAGGGCATTGCGAGCGCGATCTCCACGAGGCCCAGGCGGACTTCGATGCCGTCGGCGCCCAGCATCGCGAGCAGGTGGTTCGCGGCAAACGCGATGCCAAACAGGTTGAGTAGCGTGGCCGCAAAGGAGAGCGCGGCGACGGCGAGGAGCTTGCCGAGCCACAATCCCCCGCGCGGGGCGGGGGCGAGCAGGGTGGTCTCTTCGCTCTTGCGCTCGCGCTCGCCCGCCGTGAGGTCGACCGCGGGATAAAACGCGCCGAAAACCGCCATCAGGATGACGAACATCGGCAGCATCACCGAGATCAGGTACGCACCCTGCTGTGCGCCGCTCGAGAGGTCCCGGGACACAACCGCGAGCGGCGCACGCAGGACGACGGGATCGGGGTGCGCGCGGGCCGCGTTCTCGCGCGCAGCGGCGGCGAGTTCGGCGAGGCGCGCTTCGACGCGCGCGGCCGCGAGTTCGGAGTCGGGCCGCGTGCCGAGCTTCAAAAGGAGCAACGGCGCGTTGGGGTCGGAGCGCACGAGGAGCACCGCGTCCGCCGGCGGGGCAGCGCCGCGAGCGCTGTCGCCGCCCGCGTTGGCCCTGGCATCCGCCGCGTTGCGCAGCCGATCCACGCACGCGTCGACGTCGAGGCCGTGTGGGCCGGCGAGCACGCGCAGGCTGTCGGTGCCCGCGTCCCCGGGCGCAGAGTCGTCCGCCGCGGCCTCGGTGTCACCGCTCCCGTCAGCGGACAACTGCCCGGCGGACAACGCTTTGACGAGAGCTAAGGCGGCGTCCGCCTCGGCCGCGGTTTCGGCGATCACTTCGATCCGCACCTCGCGCAACGCGCGGCGACCCTCAATCAGGCTCGAGACCTGAATCATGACCCAGAACAGGGCCGGGTACAGGGCGAGGGGGAGGAGCAGCGCGTAGATCAGCGTTTGCGGGTCGCGCAGGCAGGAGCGCAGCTCCTTCGCGGCGACGATCCGCGCAGTCTTCAACGTGCCAGGCGCCATGGCGCGGATCGTAGCCCCGCCGGGCTCGGTTTCGAGCACGACGGTTCGAAGGCGGTCGACTGAATCTTCGGTGGAGGTTCCCCCGCGATCAGCGTTCGTTGACGAGGAGTCCCGCGGAAACGATCCGGGCCGACACCGCCTCGGCGAGGGCCGCGTGTCCCCGTGCGTTGTAGTGCCCGGTGTCGTTTGCGAAGAACAGGCTCGTCTCGATTTCCGGTGCCGCGCGGGGGATGCTGAGTTCGCCGCGCGGGCCGCGGTCGAAAATCGCAGGATCCCGCAGGAACGACGCAAGTTCGGGCATCCGCGCGCGAAGTTGAGCGGCGGGGTCGAATTCGAAGGCCCGCGGACCGTCGCTCCTGGCCCAGGGTGCCCAGTAGGCCGAGGTGGAGGGCTGGTCGGGCCGCGAAAGGCGGCTGAGGGTGGGCAGCGCGATCAGCACGAGCTGACCGCCGTGGGCCTCGAGGCGCTGACGCAAGCCGTCCAGGGTGCTAGCGGCGCGGTCCCACATCCAACGGTTCGACGGCTGGAAGGGCTGTGCGGTGAGCTCGTGCTGAAGCGTTTGGCGCACCCGCTCGAACAGCGCCGGGGGCAGGAGCGTAAGCAGCGCGGAGCGCTCCGCGCCCTTCGCCCGGGCCCACAACCGCTCGAAGGCCGTTTCGCTCGCGCGCTCGAAATACGCAAGTCGCAGTTCGGGCTCGACGGCTGCCAGGGCAGCCGGGCTCGCGCCGCGGTCGAGTGCAAACAGCCGCCACGCGACCTCCCGCTGGTCCGCGTCGGCGGCCGCCCAGCGTCGGCGGTTGCCCTCGATGTCGGGAACTTCGGGGTCGAACGACGGCGCAGATGGCCCGGGCATCCAACGCCCCTGCACACGGCGCAGCGCGAAGTCGCTGATCGCCGTCCGCACGACCCAACGCCGCAGCGGATAGTCGAAGGTCGGTGCGGGGGCCGCCATCGGCGCAAGGTCATAGGTCGTCGTGGGGACGATCAGGATATCCGGCAGAAACGGTGCGATGCGCTGGTCGAACGTGCGCGCCATCTGGTCGAACACGTACCCCTGCACAGCGAAGTTGAGAACGTGCACACGCCGCGGATCGCCGCGCAGCGCCAGCTCCTCCCTCAACAGCACTTCGAGCCGCGCGGTCCAGATCTCGTTTTCGGCGACACTCGAACCGTAGGTCATCGAGTTGCCAACGACCGCGACACATAGGATGTCGTCGCCGCGCGCGTCGCCCTCCACTGGCGCAACCGGCGGCGCGTCGTCGGCGTACGCCGAACGCACGTCGGCCGGAGTGGAAGGCCAGCCTTGGCCGCGATACCCGAGCGTGTTCGTGCGCTCGCGCACGTCGTAGTAGCGCGACCAGCCGTTTTGGTTGGGCAGCATATGCCACCCCAGGTGCGGATGGCGCTCCTGCACGACCCACTTGCCGTGGTTTCCAAAGTGGTAGAGCCCGCGGTCGATCCCGACCAGCGTCAACAGCGCTCCCAACGTGCGCCATCCGATCAGCTTCCAGGGTTTCACGTGTTGGGCCCCATTAGAACTGGAAGTAGATGAACGGCGCCGTGCCGGGGGGCGTCACGAGGAAAAAGAACACGATGCTCGCGGCGAGGAAAACACCCTGCGCGAAGGCCGGGGTCGCGACAAAACGGCGCTCGAGTTGACCGGCGAGGTCTCCGGGCCAAAGGTGCGTGCCGTAGCCCACCGCAAGTAGCGTCCAAACTTGCCACGGCAGCGTGGGCAACGGCTTCGACCAATCGGCGAGTTGGCGGCACGCCGTCCAGAACGTCTCCATGTCCGGGCAGCGGAACAGCACCATCGAGAACGCCACCACGTGGAACGTGAACAAGCCGCCGAGCAAGTTGAACGGCAGGCGATCGGGGAAGCCACCGCCGGGGATCAGCTTGCGCACGAGGCGCACGATCACCAGCCAGGCGCCGTGGTACACACCCCACAGAACAAAAGTCCAGGCGGCGCCGTGCCACAACCCGACGAGGCCCCACGCGACGAGGACGTTGCGCGAAGATTTCCACCAGCTCCCGCGGCTGCCGCCCATCTGGATGTAGACGTAGTCCATGAACCACGACGACATCGAGATATGCCAGCGCGACCAGAAGTCCTCGAGGCTGCGCGACTTGAACGGGGCGTCGAAGTTTTTGGGCAGTTCGAATCCGAGCAGCCGCGCGGAGCCGATGGCGATGTCCGAGTAACCCGCAAAGTCGCCGTAGAGTTGCAGCGCGTAACCGTAGGTGGCGATCAAAACGCCGAGCGCGCCGCGCTCGCCCATGGCTTCCGCGTTTGCGAACGCACCGTCGACGAGGTGCACACCCAACAGGTCCGCGATCAGCAGCTTTTTTGCGAGTCCGCGCAGGATCTGGAAAAGGCCCGACGAAATCTGCGCGGAGGTGAGGGTCGGCGGCACTACGAGTTGGGGAAGGAAGTCCCGCGCGCGCACGATCGGGCCCGCGACGAGCTGCGGGAAAAAGCTGACATAGAGCGAGAAGTCGAGCAGGCTCTTGATGGGCCTCATCCGGCCCGCGTGGATGTCCAGCGTGTAGGACAGCGTCTGGAACGTGTAGAAGCTGATGCCCACGGGCAGAGCGATGTCCAGCGCGGGGCCGCTGACGTTGAACCCAAGGCGCCCGAAGAGCGCGCCGAACTCCGCTGCGAAAAAGCCGAAGTACTTGAACCAGCCCAGCAAACCGAGGTTCGCGACGAGGCTCAGGGCGAGCCATCCGCGGGCGCGCTTCGGAGCGCCTTGGTCGCGCGCGCGTTGCACGCCAAGGCCGGCCGCGTAGTCAACGACCGAACTCAGCGCGAGCAGCGCGACGAACCGCCAGTCGGCCTGGGCGTAGAACCAGTAACTCGCGACCAGCAGCATCGAATGCCGCAGGCTCTTGCGACGCTGGAGCGTCCAGAAGAGGACAAACGCCGCCCACAGAAAGAGCGCGTACTCGAAGCTGTTAAACGCCATGGGGGCGGACCGCCCCGGCGGGCGATGTGCGCGCTCACTCTATCGGCGGCTCGCCCTGTGATTCAGCACCGGCGGCGGGCCGCGCGGGGGTCGCCGAGGTTGATGGTGGGACCGGGATCCCATCGCCCGCCCGGCCATCGCCGCCGCGGGGCCACGATCCTGGCACTCCGGTCACACGCCGCGGCACCGGCACGAGGGTGTCCGCGGCGAGTCCGTCGCCCGTCGCGGCGCTCTCTACGTTTCCGTACGTGGGGCCGTCGGGCACTCCGCGACCTTCGCGCGCCCCATCGGGGGCGGACGTCGTGTGCGTTCCCTCCCTGTTATCGCGGGCGGCTTCGGCAACGACTTGCGCGGGCGGCCCGGCATCCGTGACGCGGTCGGCCGCGCGGCGCGTGGGTGCAAGGGGCATCCCGGATTCGAACAGGGCCGGTTCGGAGCCGGCGCGCTTTTTCGCGGCGTACATCGCCGCGTCGGCGCAGCGCAGCAGCTCCGACCCGTGGTCCGCGTGGTCGGGGAAAAGCGCGACCCCGATGCTCGCGCGCACCGACAGGAGCGAGCCCTCGACCGGCAGGGGAGCGGCGATCAGCTCCACGACCTTCTGGGCGACCTGCAGCGCGTCCGCCGGTGTGCCCGCGCCCGGCACGAGGATCGTGAACTCGTCGCCACCCAGGCGCGCGACCGTGTCCGCACGCCGCAGCCCCGTGCGAAGGCGTTGGCCGACGCGGCGCAGGATTTCGTCGCCGACGTGGTGACCGAGGGTGTCGTTGATCGATTTGAAGTGGTCGAGGTCGAGGAACATGACCGCGAGCCGCCGCCCGTCCCGCCGCGCGTGGGCGAGTTCGAGTTCGAGCCGTTCGTAGAGCGCGTGGCGGTTGGAAAGGCCTGTGAGCGGGTCGCGGAAGGCGAGTTCGAGCACGGCGCGCTCCTGGGCGGCGCGTTCGCTGGCGTCGCGCAGGAGCAGCACCTGGCCGCGCTCCTTGCCTTCGGGATCACGAATCGGGGAACGCCGTCGCTCGACGAGCCGCCGCTCGCCGTCCTTGCGCACCAACTCGCGCACGTCGCCGAGTGCCAGGGCGGCGGCGAACTCCTCCTGACCGGGACCGACCCGCGGCCGCGCGAGGTGCAAAACGTCGGTCAACGGCCGTCCGACGGCATCGGTGCGCTCCCAGCCGGTCAAATCTTCGGCGACCGCGTTGATGAACACGATGCGGCCGGTCGTGTCCGTCGTGATGACCGCGTCGTTGATGCTCGCGAGGGCGACGGCCGAAAGTTCGCGGCTTTCGACGAGCTCGCGCTCCATCTCGATGCGCATCAACCCGAGGCCCGTCGTGACCCAGATCGCGAACAACGCGTTGGCGCTGTTGACGAGCAAGAGCAGCAGTTCGCGCGATGCGCCCCCCTCGGCGGCGGTCAGGGCCAGGCGCTGGTCGAGCCACCCCGCCTGGCCGAGGGCGACCCAAGCCCCCAGCGGCGCCAGCGCGGAGCACAACGCCGCGAGCGCGAGCGTGCGGGCCCGATTGGCGTCCCAGACACTGATCAGCACCGGGACGATGTAGAGGCTGCCGAGGGCGACCCCGACGGGCAGCCACACGTCAAAACCGAAGATCACCGCGACCAGCAGCCCGACGAGCAGGCGCAGGCGGCGGGTCTGGCGACGGCCGCGCAGGGCGTCCAGCACGGGGCGGGTGGAGACGGAACTCGGCATCGAAGGGGCAGTGTGCCCCTGAGTCCTACCCGCGTGCGGCGGCGCGATCCAGCCCCAGGGCGAGTTCGATCAACCCGAGATGGGAATACGCCTGGGGGTGGTTGCCGAGCGCGCGGCGCTCGATCGGGTCGTACTGCTCGCTGAGCAGCCCGGTGGGCCCGGCGAGGCCCGCGAGCCCGTCGAAGACCGCGCGCGCCTCCTGTGGCCGACCGATCGCGAGGTAAGCCTCCCCGAGCCACGCCGCCAGCAGGTGGAATCCCCCCTCCCTGCCGGGCAGCCCGTCGTCGGTGCGGTAGCGGTACACGGTGGGTCCGTCGCGCAGCTCTTCTTCGATGGCCGCGACGGTTGCGTGGAAGCGCGGATCGCTGCCCTCCAGCATGCCGCTGAGGCCCACTTGCAGCACCGCCGCATCAAGATCGTCCCCCGCGTACGCCGCGGTGAACGCACCACGTGCTTCCTTCCATCCGCGCTCCAGCACTTGCGCGCGGATGCGGTCCGCAAGTTCGCCCCACGCGGGCCGCTTGCGGTCAAAAAACTCCTCCGCCAACGCGCGGCCGCGGTCTAGCGCGGTCCAGCACATCACCTTCGAGTGCACGTGGTGGCGCGCCGGCGCGCGGATCTCCCAAATGCCGTGGTCGGGCTCGTGCCAGCGGCGTGCCACCGCTTCGACCATCGCTTCACACAGGCGCCAGTGTTCGGCGGACAGCGGCGCGCCCGCGCGCGCGAGCGCGAGGATCAGCTCGACGATCGGTCCGAACACATCGAGCTGGACCTGGTGGGCCGCGCCGTTGCCGACGCGCACCGGGCGGCTGCCGCCGTAACCCGAGAGCTCCGCGATCTCTGCTTCGGTGCCCAGCTCCGCTCCACTGACCGAATAGATGGGCCGCAGGCGCTCGGGGGAACTTGTGTGTTCGAGGATGCGCAGCAGCCAGTCGAGCAGCGCGATACCTTCGTCGAGCACGCCCAAGTGCACGAGCGCGCGCGCCGACATCGCCGCATCCCGCGGCCACGCGTAGCGGTAATCCCAGTTGCGCACACCGGACATGCTTTCGGGCAAGCTGGTCGTCGCCGCCGCGGCAATGGCGCCGCTGGGTCCGTGGCACAAGGCGCGCAGCGTCAAGGCGCTGCGCAAAACGAGGTCGCGTCCAGTCTGGGGCAACACCAGTGCTTCGGACCAATCCGACCAAAAGCGTCGTGTGCCGTCGCGGCGGCTGCGTTCGGAGTTGGGTGCCGCGCGCAGATCGCCAGCGCCATAACGAAGTTCGAGGACGAGCGGTTCGCCGCCGAGTTCGATCTCCGCCGTGGCGGTGTCGTGGGAGCCCTCGCGCCGGATCTCGAAGGGAACGTCGGGCGCGCGTAGGAACAGGGGATCGATGGAATCCACGACCGCAAGGCCCCCCGGACGCACCTCAAGCCGCGTGGCTTGGCGGCCAAAGTCGAGGCGCGGCGCAAAACGCACCCGCACCCGTCCGGTCCCCGTCAGGACCCGCACGAGGTCCGTGCGGCCGGGCCGCTGGCGCGGGCGCCCGCCGGACGCATCCAGGTAGTCGCAGACCGTGAAGTTTGGAAAAGTGGTCTCGAGCACGAGGTCGCGCTCGCCGTAACGCTGGTGCAGCGGGGGCGCCCCGTCGGCGGATGACACCGAAAAGTGGCCCGCTTGGGCACCGCCGAGGAGCTCCGCAAAAATCGCCGCGGAATCGATGCGCGGCGCGCAGTGCCACACGATGTTGGCGTTCGGCGAGACGAGGGCGACCGTGCGCTGGTCCGAGAGCAAGGTGAGGCTTTCGATCGGCAGCGCGACGGCGCCGCAAAAGTGACCGGCGCGCAGTTCGGCGAGGCGCGCAAGGGTTTGCGCGACCGCAATCGGGTCCTGTAGCCGCTGCGACGCGGCCGATTCACCCGACCCGATCTTGACGCCGACGTCCGGACCGCGCAGCACCGCGAATCCGTCTTCGTCGGTGATGTCGTCGCCCATGAAGAGCACCGCGCTCGCACCCTCGCGGCTGCGCAGGAGCGACAGCGCTTCACCCTTGCTCGTCGGGACGACCGACAGTTCGAGCACACACTTGCCGTGGCGAAGGTGCACACCGGGTTCGGCAGCGGGTCCCGCGAGGACGGCCGCAAGCGCGGAGCGCGCGGCCTCGGGATCGGCGCGGCGGTAGTGGAACGCGGCACCGGCGGGTTTGGTTTCGACATCGAGCCCCGCGGCGCGCGCCGCGATCTCCTGCAGGTCGCGCAGGATGCGGCCGCGCAGTGCGCGTTTGTCGTCGCTCAGCGCGTCGGCGAATCCGACGTCGAACTCCGATCCATGGCTGCCGACGAGCCGCACTCCGACCGGATCCGAGGTCAAGCGCGCGAGGTCCGCAAGGCCGCGACCCGAGAGGATGGCGACGCTCGTGTGCGGGAGCCGCGCCAGGGCTTCGAGCGCGACGAGGGACTCGCGCTGGGGTGTGGCGCGCGCGGGATCGTCGACGATGGGTGCGAGCGTGCCGTCGTAATCGCTCGCGACCAGCAGCACGGGCATGCACGCGAGGCGCTCCAGCGCCTCGGCCAACGTCTCGGGCGTTGCGGGGGCAGACGGGCTGCTCGAGTTCGAATCTGCGGTCACGGTGCGAGGACCTCGAGGAAGCGGGTGGCCCACGCGTGCACGTCGTTGCGTTCGATGACACGCCGCAGGGCGCGCATGCGTCGGCGTTGTTCGTCCAGCGGCATTTCCATCGCTTGTTCGAACGCCGTGGCGAGGCCGTCGACGTCGTGGGGGTTGACGAGCAGGGCGTGGGTGAGCTCTTTCGCGGCGCCGGCGAACTCGCTCAGCACCAAAACTCCGTCGCCGTCCAGCCGGCAGGCGACGTACTCCTTGGCCACCAGGTTCATGCCGTCGCGCAGGGGCGTGACGAGCATCACATCGGCCGCAGCGTACCAGGCGACGAGCTCTTCCATCGGCAAGCTGCGGTAGACGTAGTGCACGGGAACGCGCCCGGGTTCGCCGTGGCGGCCATTGATGTGGCCGACTTGTTCTTCGATGAGCGAGCGCATTTTGGCGTAATCGGGGACACCCTCGCGGCTTGGGACCGCGATCTGAACAAACACCGCCGCGTCGAGCGCGTGGTCATAGCGGCCGAGGAGTTCGTCGAACCCCGACAGGCGTCGGTCGATGCCCTTCGTGTAGTCGAGGCGATCGACGCCGAGCAAAATCTTGCGTCCGTCGCCGAAGCGCCGGCGCAGCTCCGTGGTCCGCCGCTTCACGTCCTCGCGCGCGGCGATCGCCTGGTAACGCGCCGTGTCGATCGAGATCGGGAACGCTCCGATCTGCACCTCGCGGCCGCGGAAAAGAAGGTTTCCTCCGCTCAACTTGGCGTCGGTGTAGCGCGCCGCCGCGCGGGCGAAGTTTTGTGCTCCGAGCGCGGTTTGGAAGCCGATCAGGTCCGCGCCAAGGAGTCCCTCGAGGATCTCCTTGCGCCAGGGCAGTTGACCCATCAGCTCGACCGGCGGGAACGGAATGTGCAGGAAAAAGCCGATCCGCGCCGACGGCACGAGCTCGCGCAACTGCCCCGGCACGAGTTGCAGTTGGTAGTCGTGGACCCACACCGTGCGGCCTTCCCCGGCGACCCGTGCGGTGGCCTCGGCGAAGCGCTGGTTCACGTCCACGTAGGGTTGCCACCAACTGCGCTCGAACTCAGGGGTCCGAACGGCGTCGTGGTAAAGCGGCCAAATCGTAGCGTTGGAGAAGCCGACGTAATAAAGGTCGACCTCCGCGCGGGACAGCGGGACCGGGTGGAGTTCGATGCCGCCCTCGGAGAACGGCTCCGGAGCGTCCCCGGGAACACCCAGCCAGCCGACCCATCCGCCGCCCTTGTTTTCGATCAGCGGCGCCAGTGCGCTGACGAGGCCACCCGGACTGCGCTCCCACCGCACGCCCTCGCGGTCGCGGACGCGGGCCACGGGAAGGCGGTTGGCGACGATGACCGGGGCGTTGGAAATGGCGGTGGGCATGGGGCGGGGAGGCGCGAGGGGCTTCCCGGCGTGTTCGCAACCTAGCCATAGGCCGACCGATCCCCAGCGTTGAGTGGGTTTTCCTTGCAGACTTCGAACCTGCGCGGGCGGAAAGCGCCGAGTGCACCCCCGACGCCGAATCAATACAGGGCCGTTCCAGCCCGGGGACTCGTGGCTTCGTGCTAGGCGGATCCGGCGCGGGTCGCGCGGGGGACCCCGCGCGGGTTGCGGGCCATCTCGCCAGCAATCTTAAAGGCCCCGCCCCGCTGCGGCCGATGCGTCGCCGTGGAGATTCGATCTGCTGCGCCGAGGGATACCGCGCACGGGCGGGAGTTCGGCGGGCGCCACCACGCCGGCCAACTTTCCCCCGGCGAACTGCTCGTGTTGCCCGACGGGGGGCACTTGGGCGCGGCCTCGAGCCCGTTGCAGCCGGAGGTTTTAGGCCCAGCGAACGCGGCACAGGCGGAATGGGTCGTTCCCGTGTTCCCGACCCTGAGGCCCGTGGTGCAGCGTGAGGGCCGTGCTCGGGCGAGCGCGCGACGTCCGCGGTGGGTGAAGGACGGCTTGTGTGCAGCCGTCGTGGCCATCCTCTTCTACACGCTGTCGTTCAACGTGTCGGTCGTGCGCGGCAGCTCGATGTCGCCGGGCATCCACGATGGCGACCGGATCCTGATCGAGCCCTGGTCCTACGTGTTCGCCGGGGTGTCCCGCGGCGACGTGGTCGTCATGCGGTCGCCGGTTGATCCCAGCGTCGACTACATCAAGCGTGTGATCGGTTTGCCGGGCGACGAAATCCTCGTCGCCGCGGGCGCGGTCTGGGTCAATGGCGAACTCTTGCGCGAGCCCTACGCCGTGCAAGAGGACCGCGAGCTGTTCCAGTGGACGCGCGTGATCGACGAGCACTACTTCGTGCTCGGCGACAACCGCCCGCACAGCTCCGACAGCCGCGAGTTCGGCCTCGTGCCCGCGTCGTTCCTGCGCGGCCGCGTGGACCTGCGTGTGTGGCCCCTGCCACGCATGGGCTGGCTGGAATAAGCGCGGCCGACGATCGGCGGCTTTGGCCCCCGAACTGGCGCGCCCGGGGCCCGCTCCCGTAGCTTGGAGCCCATGGAATCCAAGCAGGACGAGCGGCGTGTGGTGCTGGTCGCGGGGGGTGTGCGTGGGCTGGGGCTCGCGGCGGCGCGTGCGTTGAAGGAACGCGGTGTGCGTGTGCACGTGTGCTGGCGTTCGTCCGCGGCCGATGCACAGGACCTCGAGGCGGAGTTCGAAGGGTGCTTGCACCAGGCGGACCTCGCGGGCGAGGGGGGCGCGCGGTCGCTCGTGGAGCGTGTGCTCGCGTGCGAGGGTCGCTTGGACGGCCTCGTGCATTCCGTCGGCGACTACGCCGTGGGGCCAATCGCCGACTTGACACCCGACCAGCTCCGCGCGCTGTTCGACAGCAACGTCATGACCGCGTGGAACACGGTTTGTGCCGCGCGCTCGGCGTTGCGCGAAGCGCGTGGGTCGATTGTGTTTTTCGGGACCGCGGGCCTTGAGGGCTTGCGCGCAAAACGCGAAACGGCGGGTTATGCGGCAGCCAAGAGCGCGCTGGTCGTGCTCGCCCGCGCGATGGCTCAGGAAGAAGCACCCCACGGCGTGCGGGTGAACGTGGTTTCACCTGGCATCGTGCCCCATGCGGATGCCCACGGCAGCACCCTCGACCCCGCGGTGTGGGCGAAGCTGCCGCGCAAAGAACCCACGCCGATCTATGACGTTGCGCGCACCGTGGCGTGGTTGATCCTCGATGCGCCCCCCGATCTGAGCGGTGCGGACGTGGCGCTCGCGGGGGGCTGGATGCTGTGAAACGCACGGTGTCGCGGTGGTTGGCGGCAGCGTCCGGATTGTTTGTCGCTCTCCTCGCGGGCTGTGCCGCGACACCATCGGGAACGGATCCTTTCGCTGGCTTCCTGGCGCGCTTCGCAGTGCACGCGGGCCAAGCTTTTGAGGGGCGCGTTGCGGCGAGCGCTCCCGCGAGCGATCCCAATCCGTTTGCAAACGAGCGCCTCGTGATGCACGTGCGCAGCGCGAGCGCCGAGCGTGTCGAAGTGGCGCTGCACGTCGGCGCGGACCGCTCGCGGACGTGGATCTTCACGCGCACACCCACGGGCTTGCGGTTGAAGCACGACCACCGGCATGCGGACGGCACTCCCGACGAACTGACGTTCTACGGCGGTCACACCGACGCGCAGAACAGCGCGTGGCGCCAGCTATTTCCCGTGGACGCCCAGTCGCGTGCACTGTTCGACCGGGCGGGGCGCTCGGTCTCGAACACCAACGTGTGGACCGTGGAGATGGCGTCGGGCCGTTTGTTCAGCTACCAGCTCTCCCGTCCGGGGCGGCTCGTGCGCCTCGAGTTCGACCTGACACGCCCCGTTCCGCCGCCGCCGCCGGCGTGGGGCTGGTGACGGAGGGTCGCGGGGCATCGTTGGGTTAAGCTCGCGTCCATGGAATCCATACGCGACATCGATCCCGCGACCGGAGAGACCCTCGCCGAAGTGAAGTGCGCGAGCCTCGCCGACGTCGAAGCGGCGGTCTGGGCGGCGCGTGCGGCGGCACCCGCCTGGGCGCAAGTGCCCCTCGAAACCCGCTGCGAGCTGATTCGCGCTGCCGCGGACGGTTTGCTCGCGCGGGCGGAGGAAATCGCCGACCTCGTGGTCGCGGAGATGGGCAAACCGCGTGCGGAAGCCCTGGGTGAAGTGAAGGGGCGCGCCCGCGGGATGGCCGAGGAACTCGAAGCGATCGGGCGCGCGCTCGCTCCCGAGCGCCTCAACCCCGCGAGCGGCGAAGCATTCCTCGTGCGCGACCCGCACGGAGTCGTGGCGGCCATCACACCCTGGAACTTCCCCGTGGCGATGCCCCTCGAACTTTTGGTCCCCGCGCTGGCAGCGGGCAACACGGTGGTGTTCAAGCCCAGCGAGCACGTGCCCCTCGTCGGCGCGGTGCTCGCCGAGATCCTGGGCACGAACTTGCCCGACGGGGTTTTGAACCTGATCCAGGGCGCGGGCACGGTCGGAGCCGCGCTGGTCAACGCCGATGTCGACATGATCGCGTTTGTCGGCAGTCGTGCGACGGGCCAGCGCATCATGCAGAGCGCGTCGAACGGCCTCAAACGGCTGCTTTTGGAGTTGGGTGGCAAGGACCCGCTGATCGTGTTTGCCGATGCAGACCTCGACGCCGCTGCCGACTGCGCGGTGCGCCACAGCCTGCGCAACGCGGGGCAGGTGTGTTGTTCGGTGGAGCGTGTGTACGTCGCGCGTGAGGTTGCGGCGGACTTCGAGGCGCGGGTGCTCGCGCGCGCGCGCACGTGGAACGCCGGACCGGGCACCAACCCCGCGTCGAAGCTTGGACCGCTCGTCAGCGCGGAGCAGCGCGAAAAGGTCCGTGTGCTCGTCGACGATGCCGTCGCCAGCGGGGCGCGTCTCGTTTTGGGTGGCCATGCCATCGTGGGCCCTGGTTATTTCTTCGAACCGACGGTGCTGGCCGACGTACCCGACCGCGCGCGTATTGCGACGGAAGAGACATTTGGGCCCGTCATCAACCTCGCCGTGTTCTCAGGCGACGAAGAGGAAGCCGTGCGGCTCGCCAACGCGACGGTTTACGGTCTGGGCGCCAACGTCTACACCCGCGACCTCGCGCTCGGAAGGCGCGTCGCGCTGCGCATCCGCTCCGGCCAAGTCGGAGTCAACCGCTACCTCGCCTCCGCACCCGGATCACCCTGGGTCGGCCAGCGCCAATCGGGTTTTGGTTACCTCGGGGGTGTCGATGGACACCGCCAGTTCACCGTGCCCAAGACGGTCGCGATCGCGTGAGGCCGGGCGCCGCCGCGCCGGCGATCAACGTTTGCGCGCCACTGCGCGAAAGCCCAGTGGTTGGCTCGTGTCGTGGATCACGCGCGCGAGCAGGGCAAACACGATCTGCACGAGGGCGATCAGCGGGGAGAGCAGCGCAAGGCGCCACGGGCTCGGGATCACGCTCCCATCCGCCTGTTGGCTGCGCGCGGCGAACGCACGCAAGATCCACTGGGCGAGCGTAGCGCCGAGGGCCAAGGTGGAGTTGCCCCGGGGTTCGAGCACTTCCACCTCGAACCCCGCGTTCGCGAGCAATGCGCGAAGTCCCGTCGGTGTGAAGCGGCCGTAGTCTTGGGGCAGGAAGTGCAGCGGTTCCTGGAACGGCACGGTCAGCAGCACCTTGCCACCCGGACGCAGCACGCGGTGGATCTCACGCAGGCAAAGGGCGGGGTCGGGCAGATGCTCCAGCACTTCGGTGGCGAGCACGGTATCCACCGAATTCGGCGCGACGGGCAGGCGCTGTCCATCGCCGAAGACATCGACGCTTTGGCGCACCCGCTTGAGGAGTGACCAGAACGCGGGCTCCTTGTCGGCGAGTACGGGCGGGTAATCGAGGCCGAAGTACTGCGTGACGTGCGGCGCGAACAGCGCGGCGTAGGGGCGCTCCGCAACACCGACGTCGAGCAGCGTTCCGCGCGCGAGCGGCGCAAGTTCGCGCGCCGCCTGGGTCAGACTTTGGTGCGACAGCCAGTACGGATTCAGCGCGGAGTTCCTGCGCCAGCGATTGAGGCGGCTGCCGAAGCGACCGCGGTGGCGCACACTTCCGCTGCGGCCCACACCCGGCGTGGATGCCGGCGGCGCTTTTGCTGCGGCAACCGTGGGGCGCGCGGAGAAGTCGGGGGAGCGCGGCGGGGCGGATGCGGGCATGAGCGGCGTGGACCGTGCAGCGCGGCCGAATGAAGTATCGCCTATGCGCGGCCCGTTGGCCGTTTTGATGTGGTCACAAGTGCGTCACGGCGCCGTGGCTGCGCACAGGGGGGTCCGGGGCGCTCCGATTCACGCAGACGTGCGCTCTGCCCTACGGAACCAGCGCCCGCCGCTCGATCCGCGGCCCCGGCCGCGTCACCTGCCACAGGTCGAGAAGCGCAAAATCCACTTCGGTGGGCAGTCGCGCGCCGCGCGCGGGCGCGCCCCGCGAGGGATCGATTGCGAACGACGGGGGCGAGCCGACACGCAGTGGCGGAAGCTTCGGCCGACTGCCTTCGGACGGACCCGGATCGATTAGCGGCGATGGGATGCCGTCGGCCGGGAAGCGATCGACGAGCAGCACTTCGCGCACACCCAGCGCCACAAGCCAGTCCGTCGGCTCGGGGCCATAACCGAGCAGCATGTCGCGGTGGCGCGGAGCGACCCACGACGCGCGCCGCCGGATTTCGAACTCGAGGATCGCGTCGACGGGCAAGGCATCGATCCCGCGCGGACCCGGCGGCTCGACACCGCCGTCGTAATACAAGAGCCGGTGGCGCTCGCGCGCGCCGAGGTCGCGCAGGCCGGCGAGCCGCCCGAGCGCCGTGGGGTTCAGCGGCACTTCGGGCCCGAACACATCGATCGCGATCGCGCCCGTTGGCGGATGTTCGGCCAGTTGCTGGAGCACAAGTGTGCGTGTGTCCTCCTGACGCAGCACGTGGCCAAGGCGCACGACCTGAACCAGCGGGAACGCGAGCAACACGAGCAGCACGGCGCGCGCGGCGGGGCTCGTCCAGAGGCGTTCGGCCGCGGCTCCCGCGGCGATCGCGAGGAACACGACGAGCGGCAACAGGTAGCGGACGTGGTCGTTGTAGTGCAGGAGGAAAAAACCGCCCCAACCGAGGGCAAAAAGCATCCCCGGCAGGAGCGCGCGCCTGCGCAGCGCCCAAAAAAGTCCTGGCACACCCAAGAGGACGAGGACCGGGTCGTAACCCACGAGCGCGGTGGAGAGCCGCTTCAGGGTGTCGGTGCTGAACGCAAAACGCACTGCCTGTCCACCGACGGAAATCGTCGTGCCACCCAGATTCTCCAGCGCTTCGCCCGCCGCGACTTGTGCCGTCGATGTGGCGCCGTGCACAAGCAGGTACGGGTGACCGAGCGCGAGCGCGACCACCGCGAACACAAGGACGGCCCGCACACCGCTCGCAACACGCGGCCCGAGCCCGGCGCGGCCGGGACCCCAGGGTCCCAAAACCCACGCGATCGCGGGCAATCCCAGTGCGACCAAGCCGCCCTGGTGCGTGGCGAACGCGAGGCCAGCGGCAAGTGCACTGAGCGCGAGCTGCCGACCGGAGCCCGTGGTTGCCGCACGGCCCGCGTGCAGCGCGCTCCACACGAGGAAAAACACGAGCGGTGCCCACGGTCGCTCTTGCACCGAGAAGTGCAAGTGCAGGAGCCCTACGGCGATCAACCATCCCGCCACCCACGCACCCGGGCCAAGGCCCGCGTCGCGCGCGAGCCGCCACACGACCAGCGCCGTCAGCGCACCCATCACCGCGACGAGGATGCGCGCGGGGATGTGCGCGAGGGCGGGGCGCTCGAGCAGCGCGTGCCCGTACTCCCCAGGGCCCGACCATGCGCCGCTGGCACGGCCCCACGCGTACTGCGCGCCGTAGATGGGCAGCAGCGTGTAGGGCAAAAGGTTCGGATACGTCGAGTATTTGCCGACCGGCGGGACGAGGTCCTTGTCCTTGGCCATGCCGAGCGCGCTGCGCACGACGTGGGTGTCCGCGAGGTAGTTGGCTCCGTCGCCGTGGTTAATGGGCCACAGGCGCAGCGCGAGGGCCACCACGAACAGCAGCACGAGGCCCGCGCGCACGCGTGCAGGTGTGCCCGGCCGAGTCGCGGGGGCGGTGGGGGAACGGCTGGAGGCGTCGCCGGACGGGTTCTGGCTCACGGGCGAAGCCTACCCGGCCGACCGCGCCCACGGGGTGTCGTTCAGGACGGCGTTGGTGAGAACGGTGCCGCAAGGCGCTGGGCCCCACCGTCAGCGCGGGTCGTCGGGGACGGGCTGCGTGGGTGCGGCCGGCTCGGCGTGCGGGCGCGCCGTGTCGAGCACCAGCATCGCGTACGCGCTGGCGAGGACCGGGTTGCCCTCCCACCAGCGCGGACTGTTGTCGTTGATCCACGACCCGTCCGGCCGCTGCATCGCGGCGATGCGTCCGGTCAGTTGCGCGCGCCACGGGTGTGGTGTGCCCGCGGGATCGACGATGACCTCTTCGCCGTAGGTGTCCAGGGCCTTCGCCATGGAATAGAAGTAGTAAAAGAGGCCTTGGTATGCCGCTGTAGCGTCACGCCCCGTCTCGAAGCCCGGGTTCACGTCGAGCGTGTAGTTGTCGCGCAGCCAGTTCCACGCCGCCTGGACGCGGGGATCTTCCTTGGTCAGACCCGCGAACAGGTAACCGCGCAGCAGTGCGTAGGTCATCGAGCCGTAGGAACGCGGCACTTTCGAACCGTCGGGCAGCTCGAGGAAACCGGCCTTTGATTCCCCCGGCGCGTACCCCGCACCCCCGTCGTTGCCCGAGCGGATTTCGAAGCCGTCCTCGACGACGACGAGGTCGTTGGACTCCGTGCGGTTTTGGGTGCGCTGCAAGAACACGAGCGCGCGTTGGAAGGTTTCGTCCTCGGACTCAAGGCCGGTCGCGGCGAGCGCTTCGAGCGCGAGCTGCAGGTTCGAGAGGTCGGGGCGCTCGTCGCCGCCGTAACCCACACCGCCGTAATAGCGGTGCGCTTCGTCGTAACCCTCGTCGCCGTCCGCTTGCAGGCGGCGCAGGAAGTCGCGCGCGGCCACGAGCCGCGGGGTGTCCAGCGGGTCGCCCGCGCGGATGAGCGCCATGACCGAGGCGGAGGTCACGTAGTTTGCAAGGCGTCCGTCGTGGATCGAGCCGTCGGGCTTTTGCAGTTCGCGCAGCCACTTCAGCCCGGCGTCGATTTGGTCCTGGATATTCGCGGGGCGCGGCGCGGGCAGCGTTTGGAGCGCGCTGATCACCATCGCGGTGATGCCGGCGTCCGCATCACCGCCGACACCAAAGCGCCCCGGCACTTCGGGTTTCGCGGGGCTGAGCACGAGGAACGCGGCCCCGCGCGCAAGCGCTTGCTCCGCGCGGGCGGCGTCCGCGGGGGCGAACGCGGGCAGCGGCCGGGCCTGGCGGGTCGCGGACTTGGGCTCGGCGGCCGCGAGGTCCCGTTGAGCGCCCGACAGCGCGAGCACCGCCCGCGCGGTGTCGAGGACGTTCCCGCCAAACGATCCGTCGCCCCTGCGCTCTGCCAGCAACGCGAGCGCGAGAGCGCGGGCCGACGCCGGATCGTTGGAGCGCGGCAAGCCCCGCGCCGGGCCCTCGAAACCCAGTTCGTCCAGATTCACGAGCGCGCGGTCCACGGCCGGCACACCGCGCAGGGCCAGCAGCACCTCGCGCACCTCGTGTGTGGCGGCCCGGGCCGCGGCATCGTCCGTGCCCGCGGTCCGCCACAGCCCGTCCGGACCAACGCGGCTGAGGAGGTGATCGACCGCACGGCCGACGAAGGGGCCGTCTTGGTAGCGGTAGCGGCGCGGAGAGTGGACGAGCGCCGACAGGGCGGCGGTTTGCGCCGCGAGGTCGCCGTACTGGGAGGTTTCCGCGTTCCAGGCGGCCCGCAACCAGCGGATCGAAAGGTCGATCTCTTGCGAGAGGCGCGCGGCGTCGAGGGACTCGGCCGCCGGCGGACGTGCGGTTTCCGGGAGCGGTTCCTGGGGGGCCGTCCGAGCGAGCGCGACGCCCGATCCGAGGTTGAGGAGCAGGACCGCGACGCAGGTTTGCAGGGTGCGCAGCATGGTGTGTGAGGTTACGCGGCCAAGGGGGTGCCTGCGAGCGCCGCTCGCCCGTCCATCGACGGCGGCTCTAGGCGTGTCGCCCAACGCAGCGCAGGGGTTCCCGGTTCAACCGGTTGCGTCGGGGCCGCCCGCGGGGGCCCTCGCGAGCTCCGCAAGCGCCCACCGCGCCGCCCGGCGCGACGCCCCTGGGGGGCCCAGGCGGGCGGCGGCGCGCTCCAAACCCGCGCGGCACGTCGCACGGGCGTCACCGTCCGCCCAGAGGCCGGTCAGGGCGTCGAGCACGGCCGGTCGGGGGCCTTCGCCGTGAAAGCAGAACTCGGGGCAGACCGCTTCGCCCGCAAGCAAGTTGGGCGCGGCGAAGTGGGGCACGGTCAACAGGTGGCGCGCGCCGAAGCTCTCGAGGCCATTCGACACCCGGTAAACCACCACCGTGGGCAGGCGGTGGTGCAAAAGATCGAGCAGCACCGTGCCCGAGACCGAAAAGGCGGCCCGCGCCCCGGCGAGGACCGCGTGCAGCGGCTCCGTCGCGACGTGCACCCACTCGCTCGCGCCGCAGCGCGCGAGGATGGCCTCGATCGCTGGCACGAGTTCGCGCCGCGCGTGGGGCAACACGATCCGTGCGTCCGGGTGGCGCAGACGCCATTCGGCCAGAACCTCGACCATCCAGGGCAGGTTGCGCGCGAGCACGCTGCGACGGCTGCCCGGCAGGATCACGAGGGTGCGGCTCGCGTCGGGCGGCAGGGTGGCGGGCACGTCTGCGAGGGCGTCGAGCAGGGGATGCCCCACGTGCTTCGCGCGCACGCCATGGCGCTCGAACCACGCGGGTTCGAACGGCAGGATGCTGAGCGCGAGTCCGACGGCGCGACGGTAGCCACCGACGCGCCACGGTGCCCAGCCCCAGTACTGAGGAGTCACGAAGTGCACCGTGCGCAGGCCATAGCGCCGCGCGATCGCGCACAGGGGGACGTGCAGCGCGGGGCTGTCGACGCCGATCACAAGGTCGGGGTCGCGCTCGCGCAGCGCACGCGCTGCGCAGGTCAGTAGCCCGAGATAGAACGGAAGCGCGGCGACCACGCCGAACCCCATCGCGGCGCGTGCGACGGGATCTCCGACACGTTCGACACCCAGGTCGCCGAGCGCCGGGCCACCCAGTCCGAACACGATCGGCGGTGGAGCGCCCGCCGCCGCGATCTGCGCGCGCAGGTTCTGGAGCAGGCTGCGCGCGTGCAGTTCGCCCGAGGGTTCCGCGCAGGAGAGAAAAATGCGCAGGGGACGCTGGGGGAGCGGCGGAAGCGGCGGCGGTTCGGGGGGCGATGCCTGCGTCGCCAGGTCTTCGGAGAGCTCCGCCACGTAGCGCCGCCGATGGACGGCGTAGCCGAGCAAGCGCAGGGGCGCGATCGCCAACGCCAGCGCCGCGCGGCACGCCTGCTCGGCCACGGCGAGGGCGGGGAGCGTGAACAGGGAACGCCTTTGGCCGTGGGGCTCGATCACAGCGGGATGCGCCGCGTGAACACACGCCAGCCGATCAGGAGGAAGATGGCCGCGGCGCCGAACATCGCACCGACCAGTCCCGCGTCGAGTCCATGGTCCGCCATCCGCATGAAGCGCGCCACGTCCGCGAGGCGGAACAGGGAGTACTGAGTGAGGTTCTCGACGAGGTACAGCGCGAACATCAACGTCGTCGCGAAGAGGACGCCAAACGCGATGCGCAGGGGGTGGCGTCCGCCGCAGGAAAACGCGAAGGTCGCGCTGTAGATCGCGAGCAAGAGCGCGCTTTGGTGCACCGCGGCGCGGGTCAAAAGCCCCATGGAAAGCTCACCCGGCACATCGAAGATCCGCATCTGAGCCGGGATCGACCACGTGGTGAGGAATACCGGCACGATCAACGCGAGCGCTCCCGCCGCGTAACGCTCGAGCAGCAACCTGGTGCGCGAAAAGGGCCGCGCGAGCCAGATCTCAAGGGTGCCGCGGTTGGCCTCGCCCGCGATCGCGCCGCACGCAAACAGCACCGCCGCCGCAGTTCCGAGGGTGTTGCAACCCTTAAAAAACTGCTGGCCTGCGATGTACGCCCACAGGCCGCCACTCTCCAGATCGCTGACGAGGTTGCGCAGGACCGGCAATGGCGCGAGCGCCTTCAGTTTGCCGATGTTCTGTGCGAATTGCGGGTAGTAAGCCACCGCGGCAACCAGCGAGCCCAGCAGCACGAGGCCATACCCGAGGGACGCCCACAATGCGGTCCACCATTGGCGCGGCATGTCAGCGATCCTCCAGCGCTCGTGCGGCGTGCTTCACAGTCCTTCCACCCCGTAGAGGTCGCGGTAGAGCTCGGCGAGCGACAACCGACCGTAGGCGATTTCGAGGGGCGCCGGAAGCTCGGCCAAGTTCACGAGTCCGGCGAGGAACGGCCGCGGATCGTCGCAGGCGAGCACCACCGCCGCCTGGGACCCTTCCCAGCGCACACGTTCTGCGCCCAGCCGTTCGAGCGCCGTCGCGAGGCGTTCCGTGGGCGCGTCGGAGCCGTAGCGCAGCCGCAGGAGCCGGCGCGCGCGGCGCGCGAGGTCCGCGGCGCGCTCGTCGGCGAGCAGCCGGCCGCGCTCGAGGAACAACAAGCGTTCGCAGGCGCGGTCCACTTCACCCAGGTGGTGCGAGGACAACACAATTGCGCGCGCACCACCGGCGGCCTCCAAGTCCTCGCGCAGGATCGCGAGGATCTCACCGCGCTTGGAGGGATCGAGGCCCTCGGTGGGTTCGTCGAGGATGCGCACGCGCACATCGGGAGCCAGTGCGGCGGCAAACAGCATCTGACGCTTCATGCCGTGGCTGAAGGACCGCACCCGCGCGCCCGCGGGCAAACCGAGGCGCTCGGCGAGCGTGAGGGCCCGCGCGAGGGCGGCGGGGGCGCGCCCGGCGAGCAAAAACCGCAGGTGGTCTTCGAGGGAGAGCTCCCCGTAGTGGCCGATTTCTCCCGGCGCGTAGGTGACGCGGCGGCGGATGGCGACCCCCTCGCCCACGAGGCGGACACCGGCGACGCTCGCGGTGCCGGCGCTCGGCGTCAGCAGGCCAACCAGCAGGCGCAGGAATGTCGTTTTGCCGCTGCCGTTGGGTCCGATGAGGCCGGTGATCGCGCCGTAACCGATATCGAGGTCGAGGGGGCACAGCGCAAGGCGCTCGCCAAAGGAGCGGGCGAGGCCGCGGACCGAAACGGCGGGTTCCGAATGGGAGGAGCCCAGCGGTTCTTTGATCCTCTGTGTTTGCCCCGCGCCCATGGCGGCCGGAGGATACGTGCCAAGATGGGTGCGGGGGAAGGAACACCGGCGGGAGACGGACAGACGCCGGGGCCCGGTTTAGCTCCGAACAGCGGTGCCGCGGCGCCCTGGGTGCTGAAGTCCGACGTTTTCGGGCGGGTGGAGCGCTGGGAGTCGCCGATCGGAACGCTTGTGCGCCGGGTGCCCTGCGGAAGCAGGGTCCCCGGGAGCGCGTGGATTGCGCGTATCCTCGCCCGGCGCGAGCGCCGCGCCCTAGCGGCGCTTGCGAACCTGGACGGCATCCCCGAGTTGGTCGCGGACGCAACGGCGCTGGGCGCGCTCGATTCGCCGCACGGAGCTGTGGTGCGTCGTTTCACAGAGGGAGCGCCGCTCAATCAAACCGAAGCGCTCCCTACGGATTTTTTTGAACACCTCGCGCGCTTGGTTGTCGCCATGCACGCGCACGGTGTGTGCCACAACGATCTGCACAAGGAGCAGAACGTGATCGTGCGTGAGTGCGGTCGGCCGGCGCTGATCGACTTCCAGTTGGCAAGCATCCACCGCCGCCGCGGGCGTGTGTTCCGCTCGCGCGCGCGTGAGGACCTGCGCCACGTCGAAAAACACCGCCAGCGCTACGTGCGGCAGGGGCGCTCGCGCGCGCAAGCGGGGCTCGCGCCGTTGCCAGCCCGCGGCGCTTTGGCGGCCCTGTGGAGACGCTGGGGCAAACCATGCTACCAGTGGATCACGCGCGGGCTCCTGCGCTGGCGCGACGGCGAACCGCGGCGGCGTTCGTCGGGGCCGTGGCCGCGTTGGGACCCGCCGCTCGGCGCAACACACACCCCCTAACGGGCGGGGAAGTTGCCGAGCAGCAGCGCGCCGTGGCTCGACAGGATCGATTCGGGGTGGAACTGCACCCCTTCGAGCCAGCGTTCTTTGTGGCGCAAACCCTGAACGGTTCCGTCGGGTGCCCAGGCCGTGATTTCGAGGCACGTTGGCAGGCTGGCAGGCATCACGCTCAAGGAGTGGTAACGCCCCATCGTGACGGGGTCGGGCAGGCCGCGAAAAACTCCGCGACCGTCGTGGCGGATGGCCGCCGGGTGGCCGTGCACCGGCGCGGGGGATGGCACCGTGCGCGCTCCGAAGGCGGCGGCGAGGATCTGGTGGCCCAGGCAGATGCCGAGCACCGGGATGTCGGCCGAAATGTCGCGCGCGATGTCGATCGAGACCCGAGCCGCGAGCGGCCCCCCGGGCCCCGGGCCGATGACGATGCCCGCCGGGGCGAGCGCGAGTACGTCTGCGAGGGTGATGCGCGCTCCCGGCAACACGGTGACCTGTGCACCCAGCGTCGCCAGCGCCTGGACGAGGTTGAACGTGAAGGAATCCCGGTTGTCGATCAGGACGATCACGGCCGAAGCGTAACCGGGCACCCGCCGTGGCGATCGGCCGCTGGCGCGCGGGAGCGGCGGCCACGTTTCCCAAAGACACCCGCCTTCGCCGTGCGGGGGAGCTGGCCGCCGTTGGAGAGTGCGCCCCCCCGCACTACCCTCTTGGCGATGGACGTGGTCATCGTCGGGGCGGGGGAGGTCGGGCTCTACCTCGCCGATATCCTCTCCCGCGAGCGGCACCGCGTCAGCGTCGTCGACAGCGATCCTGCAAAAATCGAACGCGTGCGCGAGCGCCTCGACGTCGAGACGTACCTGGGCGACGGGGCGCATCCGGAGGTCCTCAACGGCGCCGGCGCGTCGAAATGCGACCTGTTTGTCGCCGTCACCGACGACGACCGGGTCAACATGCTGGCGTGTTTGATCGCCCGCGAACTCGGCGCGGGCCGCGTCGTGTTGCGCTTGCACGAAACCGAGCGCCTCGCGGGCTACCACTTTTTCCACAAGCGCGTTCTGGGTTACGACGTCGTGCTGTCTACCGACGAACTCGCGGCGGACGAAATCGTCGCGACAGTGCGCGAGCAGCACGCCCTCGAGGTCGAGTCCTTCGCCGACGGCCGCGTGCAGTTGCGCCGGCTGCGCATCCGGGAGAAAAGCGAGCTGACGTCCGGCTCTCTTGCCGGCCTCGAGTTACCGGGCGGGCTGCTCGTGGCCGCGATCGCGCGCAAGGACCGCTTTTTCGTGCCGACCGGCGAGGACCAGCTCCAAGTCGACGACCAGGTTTACCTGATCGGGCGTGCGCCGGACCTCGACCAGTTCGAACTCCTGTGTGGCGCGCGCAAGCTCGGCCGACGCAGTGTCGTTATCATGGGCGGCGGGCACATCGGTTTGCGCATCGCCGAGCGCCTGGAAGAAGTCCCGGGAATCAGCGTGCGGCTCTTCGAGCGCGACCCCGCCCGGGCCCGGGAGATCGCCCAGCGTTTTGGCAAGCGTGTGATGGTGCTGGTGGGTGACGCGACCGACCTCGATCTCCTGGGCGAAGAGCGCATCGGCGAGGACACCAACATCTTCGTGGCGGCAACGAGCCGCGACGAGGACAACATGATGGCCTGTCAGCTCGCGAGCTCCCTGGGTGTCGAGCGCACCGTGGCGCTCGTCAACAAACCGTCCTACCGCAAGATCTACTCGCTGCTCGGCATCGACAACGCGATTTCGCCGCGCATCCTGTGCGCGAATCGCATCCTGCGGTTCGTGCGCTCGGGGTCGGTGGCGTCGATCGCCGTCGTCGCCGAGGGCAAAGCTGAAGTGCTGGAGATCGAAGCGCGGTTCCACGGCGGCAAAACCGAATCCAAGGTGAAGAACCTGGGGCTCCCACGCGGGATGGTTATCGGCGCTGTTGTGCGCGGCGAAGCGGTGGAGATCGCGCGGGGCGACACGGTGGTCATCGAAGGCGATCGTTTGATCCTTTTTGCGCTACCCTCTGTCGTCGACGAGATCGGAAAGGTCTTTCGGGCGTCCGATGGCTGAAGCGCGGGCGAACGGCGATGCGAGGGCTGCGCGCGCGGCTATCCGCAGGCGGTGCTCGGCATGAACCTGCGCGCCGTCGCCTGGCTCCTCGGGCGCCTCTGTGTCCTCTTGTCCGCGCTGATGCTGCTGCCCGCGGCCGTGTCCCAGGCCCATGGCGAGGCCGACGGGGTGCGTGCGTTCCTGATCGGAGCGGGTTTTGCGGCGGCCACCGGGATCGCGCTCGTGTGGCGCAACCGCAAGGCGAGCCTCACGGTGGAGGGCCGCCCGGACTTCTTCCGGCGCGAGGGCCTCGCGGCGGTGGGGCTTGCATGGCTCGTGAGCCCGCTCTTGGCGTCGGTGCCGTTTGTCGTGTCCGGAGCGATTCCGGGCGGCGTCGACGCGTTTTTCGAAGCGTCGTCGGGTTTCACCACGACGGGATCGACTGTGCTGACCGCTGACCAGATCGACGCGCTGCCCCAGGGCATCGCGTTCTGGCGCAACTTCACCCAGTGGCTCGGGGGCATCGGCATTGTGCTGATGTTCGTCGTGCTGTTCCCGACGGGTGGCCGCAGTCTGTTTCGATCCGAGGCCTCCGGCATCCGGCGTGACTCGGATACCCACCGCGTGCGGGACACGGCGCTTGGTGTTGCGCGCATCTACGTGGGCCTGACGGTTTTGCTGTTTGGTTTGCTCGTGCTGGCGGGTGTCGGAAGCTTCGACGCGCTGCTGCACGCATTCTCGACGGTTTCGACCGGCGGGTTTTCGAACAAGGGCACCAGCGTGGCCGCGTTCGACTCCGCGGTCGTCGAGGGGCTGCTGATCGTCTTCATGATGCTGGCGGGCACGACGTTTGCGCTCTACGAGGTGTTTGTCAGCCGCGGTTGGAAGATCGGTTGGCGGCGCGCGGCCCAGTCGAGCGAGTTGCGCGCGTACCTCTTGCTCGCGGCGGTCGCCACACTCGTGATCGCGGGGCGACTGTGGTTTTGGGGCGGCTCGAACGGCGCGGTTGGCAGTTCGCTCCCCGACTATTCGAGCCTTGGCCGCTGCCTGCGCGACGGGGCGTTCACCGTGGTCAGCGTGTTCACGACCGCGGGGTTTGCGACCGCGGATTTCGACGCGTGGCCCGAACTGAACCGCGCGATCCTGTGCCTCCTGATGGTGACGGGGGCCTGCGCCGGCTCGACGTCCGGGGGACTTAAGCTCGTGCGCGGGCTGATCGTGGTCAAGGCAGCGGTCCGCGGCCTCCTCGCCTTCGCGCGGCCGCGAGCGATCCACATGGTTCGAATGGACCATGAACCCCTCGACGACTCGACCGTCGCATCGGTGACAGGCTTTTTCGGCCTGTGGGTCATGTGCCTGCTGGGGGGCTACGCCGCCTTGTCCGCGATGGACGTCGATCCCGTCGTCGCCTTCACGGGTTCCCTTTCGGCGCTCTCGAACATCGGCCCGGGGCTCGGCGCCATCGGCCCTGCGGGCCACTGGGGCGATCTGCCCGAGCTCGGCAAGCTGCTGCTCGCCCTGATGATGATCCTGGGGCGGCTCGAGTTCTACGCGGTCGCCGTGCTCGTGCTGCCGCGTTTTTGGCGCGGCTGAACCCGAGCCGCTGCGCGGCGGTCCTTACAGAATGTCGTCGCGGTAGACGTTCGTGTGTTTGAGAGCGTCGTCCCGTCGGTACGCGACCAGGCGCCACAGGTCCCGCGGCCCCACGACGGTCAGGTACGTGCCGGTGCCGCGCGGGGATTCCAGTTGGATGCGTCCGGACACGAGGCCGAGCAGTGCCAAAACGCCGCTCGGGTCGCGCACGAAGACCCCCGCACCAACCTGGTCGCTCGGCTCGCTAAGTTCGGTCGGAATCTCGAGCAACAGCCCCAGGACGGCGGGGTGCTGGACCACGCGGACCCGCGTGCGCCAGCGGCCATCCAGGTTGCGCCCGACCAGTTCGACCCATTCGCCCGCGGCCGGCTCGTCGAACACGAGGGGCACTGTCGGCGGACGGATTTCGATGTCGAGCACGTAGAGCCCGCCGCCGATCGGTTCGACGACGGTGGGCTCGATGCTGGGTCCGTCGCCGTACCACACGACGACGTCCGCACGCCCGAATCCGGCGGTCGCCCCGAGGAAAACGATCCCCCAGTCGGTGGAGACCCCGAGCTCACGGCCCGCGCGGGTTTCGACGAGGACCGTCGGGTCTACGGCCTTGCGGTCGAACGCGCATCCGGCGAGAAACAATGCGGCGATGCCGGCCGCGAGGCGAATCGGCATCGACACCGCGCCGTGGCGTCGGGAAGGGTAGAAGTCCATGTGCCGCAGGATAGCTGTCTGGTCAACGCGAGCGGGAGGGAATCGGAGCCTTGGCCAATGATCGCCCGCGGACGTCGCTCCCGCGCCGCCAGGCGATGGGCCAAAAGGCACCCGACAGCGACTGCACTTTGGCCGTGCCGGGTTACTCCAAAGGTGTCACCCGCCGTAGGACGTCCAGGCCTCTTCCAGCTTCTTCCAATCCACGCTGCCGAAGGCTTCGTCGATAGCCTCGTCGAGGTCACCCGTGCGCGCCAGGGCCGCGAGGTACGTGTCGAGGATGCCGTCCCAGGCAGGGACCCAATCCTTCGACTTGCCCTTGCCCGTGCGCAGGAACCAGATGAACGACCAGCCGAGCGCGTAGTTTTCGCCGCCTTGAATGCCGTAGGCGTTGCTGCCGTAGTACTCACCTTGGGTCCAGCGGACGAACTCCTTCAACGGCGCGAACTTCTTTTGGCGGATGTTGTCGCGGGCGAGCGAACGCCGCCAGTCGAAGGGCGTCAACGTGAACTTTTTGCGGCGAACGTTGTATTCGTAGCCCGCGTAGAAGTCGCCTGTGCCCTCGTTGTACCAACTGTGCGGGGAGATGTTCCCGTAGAAGTAGAAGATGTACTGGTGGAACGCCTCGTGGTTGACCACCGACCACGTATCGGCGCGGCCCGCGCCTTTTTGGTCGTCGTACACGACGAGCTCCTGGTGGAACGGCGACCAATAACCGGCGGAGCCGTAGGGACCACCGTACTCGTGGTACATCTCAACGTCGGAGCACACACGCACGACGCTGGTGCGCGAGAGCTCGAAGGAGTTGCGCCCGGCGCTCGTCCCGCCCTTCGCGGGTTCGTCTTCCGCGGCGCCTTCCGCCTCTTCGGCATCATCCTCGACATCCGCCTCGACATCGCCGTCCGCAGTGTCCGGCTTCGCCTTCTTGGTGGAGCCGGGTTTTTCGTAGATGCGGGCCTTCGAGTAGGGGTAGTCGACCGCGTAGATCTCGCGGATCGCCTCCAGGCGGTCGCCCAACTCCTCGATGAAGTCTTTGCTGCGGCTGTCGGTCAGAATGAAGTAGTTGTTGGTCTCGTGCAGCCACCATTCAGGCATGCGCTGGAGTTCGGCTTTGAGTTCGCGGCGTTTGACGTCGCGCAGGCTTTGGGGCCCGGCGGCTTCCTCCGCCGCGGCCGCCAGTTCGAGGGGCTCCAGGGTTCGCGCGAGACGGCGGAAGCTCGATTCGTGCTTGCGCCACGCCGCTTTTTCGCCGGGCGCGTTGTAGGCCACCGCGCCCCAGCGACCTTCGCCCAGCGGCAACAGCGCCACGTAGACACGCACCGGGAAGGCATTGCCCTCCCAGGACATCGTGCCGTCGTAGATCCGCTCTTCGATGACCCGTTTGCCCGAGCGTGTTTCCGAGGTCTCGCCCAGAACCCAACCCGTGCCCTGGCGCTGGGATTCCTGGAGCCAATCGATGATCACCTCGTCGAGGACGACGTCGGGACCGCCGACGTTCTCCCAGGCTTCTGCGGGGATGACGTCACTGCCCGAAAGGTCGAGCATCTTGCGCAATTGGGCGATTCGCGCCTCCTTGACCGCCTCGAGATCGAAGCGCAGAACCCAACTCCAGATGAACAGCTGGGCGGAGCCCTTCAGCGGGACCCAGTCGCGCCCCTCGGGCACGTACTTCGCCAGGTTGATCGGGTCCCCGAGGTTCGGCGGGATGAAGCGCCAGGCCTTGGGGGTGCGGACGCGAAAACCCAGTTGTTGGGACTCGGTGTACCAATCCCCCGAAGCCGGGATGGTTTGAGCGACCGCCGGACCCGCGGTGGACGCCATCAGGAACACTGCCAGGGCGAGGATGGCGGCAAGCGGGTTGCGCAAGTGGGTGCGGGGGGTAGGCGAGCAGGGCATCGTAGGCTCCTCCAGGAGCGGGAACGGGCAAGGGCGGAGTCAAGAGCGTGGGAAGTCGTCGGGGGTTGGCGCCGGGACCAGCGCGAACGGCGCTCTACCTATTAGTTTCACAACCATACGAAACGAAGGCCCCGCTGTTCGCAAGGGACCGCGGGCGGACCGTGACAATTTCGCGACGGAAAGATCGCGCCAACCCGGCGCAATAGACAGCGTAAGCTCAACGACCGCGGTCGTTGAGAGACTTCCGGCCCCCAGCACCCATTCCAGACGGCCTTTGCCCTTCACCCAAGCCCCCATGGCCAATCCCAAGACCCTCGCGCTGCTTGCGCTCGTCCTCGCCCTGATCTTTGGCGCCATGTTTTTTGCCGCGCGCGAGGGCGGTGAGCGCTCCGCGGCCGAACGTCAGGAAACGGCGGCGGTAACCCCCGGGCCGGAGCGACCCGTCGAACTGCTCGCCGCCGCGGGGTTGGCGCGGGCCGCCGATGCGCCGGCTGAACGCAGCTCCGAACGCGCGGCCGTCGCTGCGGTGGCGGAGCCCCAGGCGGCCGCGCCCAAGAGCGAGGAGGGCCCCGCCGCCGCGGTGCGCTTCGTCGGTCGGGTCCAGGATTCCCGAGGCCGGCCCGTGCCGGACGCGGACGTCCAGCACCAGCCCGACTTCACGCCGCTCGCGCTGACTGGGTCGGAGTTCCCGCGTGCTCAAACAACGAAGAGCGACGCCGAAGGCCGATTCGAACTGGGCTCGGCGGCCCTCTCGGGTGGACGCTTGACGGTCGCCGCGGACGGGTTTGCTCCGTTCGAGCGAGTCACCCCAGCGCTCGTCGCAGGCACACGCGAAGAGCTCGAACCCGTGGTGCTCGCGCTCGGTGCGACCGTCAGCGGTCGTGTGATGGACCGCGCAGGGCGGCCCGTTCCCAAGGTGCAGATCGATTTGGCGCCGGCCGAGGGTGAGTTTTCGCGCTTTCGCATGGGGATGATCACGGGCGATGCGCAACCGCTCGCCACCACTGCGGACGACGGCTCGTTCGCCGTGCGACGCCTTCCGCTCGGCCCCTTCCGCCTGCGCTTCGAATCCCCCTGGCACCCGACGCGCACCGTCGAAGGCAACACCGACGAGTTCAACCCCGACCTCGCGGGGATCACCGTCGAACTCATCGACGGTGTGTCCATCGATGGGTTCGTCGAAGGGCTCCCGTCGGGCGCAGCGGACGTGGAAGTCACGGCGCACAAGGCCGGTGGACGCTTTGCGGGATTCCCGGGTGCCGAGGGTCAGCGCGCCACCGCGGTAGCGGCCGACGGAACCTTTCGCATCGATGGCCTCGACCCCGAAACGGAATATCGCCTGCGTGTCGCGCTCGTGGCCAAGGCGCCTGAGAACCTGGCGGCGTTCGTCCGCGTCGCGCAGCAGCGCACGAGCTCGCCGGCGGTGACTGCGATGTCGGGCGCCACGGGCGTGCGCATTGAGTGGAGGGCTCCGGCAAGCCTCACGTTCCGCGCCGTGGATAGCTCGACCGCAGAAGCCATCGAGCGTTTTGAGGCGCGCTTTGCCGACGGTGCCCGCATGCCGTTTGCCATGCCCGTCGAGGCGCAAGCGCGCACACATCGGCCCGCTGGCCGCGCAACGTTGACCGGGCTGAATGCCGCCCAGC
>JBBRWC010000002.1:0-92249 GCA_038246255.1 Planctomycetota bacterium | reverse complement strand
GGTTGCTGCTGTTGAGCGCCACGAGCGGCGCTCTGCCACTTTTTGGCGGCACTCTGCTGGTCGGGCAACCGCTGGTCGGACCACTGGCTCTCTCACTGAACATCCGTGTCGGTGGCACTCCAGGCGTCGCCGGATCGGGCAGCCTCGCTCTCCCGATCGTGTTCAACAGCCCAAGCTTGCTCGGTGTGGACCTCTACCTGCAGACCGGATTTGTAGACACGGCCGCAGTGCAGTGGGTGTCGCTCTCGAACGGCCTGCGCCTTCAAGCGGGCTGAGGGCCGTCGCTGCGGAGCGGGGCGCCCAGCCCGCTTTGCGGCCGGTGTCAACATCGGGCGCCGCCCTGTGGGGCCGCGCCCCACGTCCGCCGACACGCCGCGACGGGTCGAGCTCATCCGAGCCGGTGATCGGGAGGCCCTGGAGCAACTCCTGCGCAGCGAGTTGCCCGTCGAAAAGCAGGCCGGGGGCGACCAGGGATCCGTCGAGCGCACGCCCGCGAAGCAGCGCCTCGTGTGCGAAGATCCGCGTCGGATCGCCCGCGTGAACGATCGGTTGGAAGTGCGACGTCAGACGGTCCTCCGCCAATAGCTCGATGATCCAACGGCTCTTCGCCAGCCCGATCAACTGCGGCAGCGGGACCACTTTTTGGAAGTCGCGGACCGTCGGGACGGTATCGGGCGCAAGGCACAGGGCGCGGGTGGCGCGCTGCTCCTCCCCGGATAGCCCCTTCTCGATCGCGCGGGCGACCGCTTCGAGCTGACCCGCGGCGAAGGCGATGTCGAGCCGGCCTTCCTCTGCGACCCAGGTGGTCACGAAGCCCTGATCGTGGAGCAAGGCGGCGAGTTTTGTCGCCGTGTGGGCCAACGGCAACCACGCGACGAGCAGGCCTGCGTCCGGGAGTGCGTCGGGGAGGGTTTCGCAGCGGGCGCCGGGCTTGGCGGTCATTTGCGGAGGACGGGGTTGGTCGGGCACCGAGATGAGGGCGACGAGCGCGACTCTTCGGCGCGGGCGTGGGCGGGCCTTGATGGTCTGACGGCCACCGTCCCCCGGCCGAGCCGCTGGGATTCGCTTCGGGTTGACCTCTGCTTCGCACGGGGTTGGTGATCGGCCCGTAGCGTTGGGTCCATGGAATCGAACTCCCGCCGCGTGTTTGCTCTGGTTGTCCTGTCTGGGTGCTGGTGCCTTGGCAGGAGAGTTCCACCTGGAACTCCCTCGGCAACGGCCTGCAGGTTGGCGCAGAGTTGACGGCAGCCTTCACCTCGTTCCCCGGCGACAACTCCCCGAACGACGACGGACTGCGCCGCATCGATGTCACCGCCGCCGTGCAGGCCTGGTCCAATGGCGCGCCCAACTGGGGCTTCGCGATTTCGCCCGAAAGCATCCCGGGCAACGACGACGGCATCGAGATCCTGACGTCCGAATCGCCCAACGCGCTCCTGCGGCCGGCTCTGGAAGTGATCTACAACTTTGATTGTGGCTTCAGCTCCTATGGCAGCCTGCCCTCCGCCGCACAGACGCTGACGCTCTTTGGGATTGGTGTGCCGCGCATCGGTCAGCCGCTCCATCTGGAGACCACGGGTGTGGTCGGCAGCACCCTTTTCTGTGCGTGGTCCTTGGGGCAAGGCAGCGTGCCCCTGTTCGGTGGTGTGCTGCTCGTGGACCCGGCTCAACTGGGACCGATCACGGTGCATCCGGCCGTCGGCGGTGTGGCCAACGTGACGCTCGATGTGCCGGCGTTGCCCGCCCTTGCCGGCCTCGCGATCCACTTCCAGCACCTTGCCCCCAACAACCAAGCGCCCGAGGGCCTGGCCTTTTCGAACGGTCTTACCGCCCGCATTTGCCCGTGAACGCGTGAAGCGAGGCAGGGAGCGGGGCCTCCCTGGTACGTGACCGGGAGGCCGCGCTGGCTCGGGATCAGCGCGGCCGAGCGCCGGCCGTCCGACTACCGATCGCGCCGCTCGTGCTTCGGCCAGCCATCCGGGGGGGGCTCGCTGAATCGCTCGGTGGCCTTCGCCGGGCGCGCCACGTCGCGGCACAGCCGCTCGAGAGCCGCGCACAGGACGAACGCGGCCCCCATCCTCGCGTTGCTACCTATGCCCAGCAGCACCGGACGAGGCTCGGACGTCATGGTCCCCATGGCCAACTCTTCGTTCGGCGGCATGGCCGTCCCATCGATCTCCTGGCTTCTTGTTCCCATCCGCTATGCTGCTGAAGGCCCCGTCCAAACCTCCGACGTCTGCCGGTTCAATCCAACAGTTTTTTTCGAAGCTCAAGGAGCCTGATCATGCTCAAGCCGTTCATCCTTTTCATCGCTGTTGTGTGCGTCTGCACGCTCAACCCACTCGCACACGCTCAGGGCGAGTCGCCCAGCGCCTCCGAGACGGCCAACGCGATGTGCCCTATTGGCAAGGAGCCGATCGTGCCCTCGGCCGGCACGGTCGAGTACAAGGGCAAGCAGATCGGCCTTTGCTGCCCCGGCTGCGGCGCAGAATTCCTCGCCTGGGACGAAGCCCGTAAGGACGAGTTCGTCGCCCTCGCCATCGCCCGTCGAGAACCCGGCAACGATCAAACCGGCCATGATGCCGCGCCGGCGATCGGCGCAGGGGCTGCTGGCCCGACCTATCCCTACACGCTGCCCGATTGCCCCGTAGGCGGGCCACTCGGCTCAATGGGCGATCCGATCACCAAGGTCTACGACAACCGCGAGGTCCGCTTCTGCTGCGGCGCCTGCATCGCTGAGTTCGAGGCCGACACGGCCAAGATGTGGGGGGCGATTGATACGCGGATCGTTGCGCAGCAACGCATGCACTACCCGATCGCCACCTGCATCGTCACGGGCGCGAAGCTCGACGCCGAAGCGATCAACCACGTGCACAACAACCGCCTCGTGCGGCTCGCGAATGCCGGGGCGGCTGCAGCGTTCAAGGCCGATCCTGTCAAGCACCTCGCTGCGCTCGATAAGAAGATCATCGAGGTCGGGCTCCCGGGCTATCCGATGGACTCGTGCCCTGTGGGCGGGCGACTCGGCTCCATGGGGGAACCGATCGACTTCATCTACATGAACCGCCTCGTCCGCTTCTGCTGCGCTGGCTGCGAGAAGTCGCTCGTCAAGGAGCCGGCGAAATACATGGCCAAGCTCGACAAGGCCTATGCGGACGCGCAGCGCGCGCTTTATCCGATCGAAACCTGTGTCGTTGCGGGCGGCAAGCTCGGTTCAATGGGTGAACCCGTTGAGGTCGTTGCGGGCACACAACTCGTCCGCTTCTGCTGCGCGAGCTGTGTGCCGAAGTTCAAGGCCGACCCGCACAAGTACCTGTCAAAGCTGTCTCAGGAGTGAGCATGGCGGAAGAGGGCGAACGGGTCGGACTACCGACAAGGCAGCCTGACGCTTGTCGGGTCCATCGCGCTGGGCTGTGCAACGAGTCGCCGTCGGCGGGCGGGATCGCGATGTCCCTGAATAGGGCCCGATGCGTGTATCGGCGGTAGGCATGGGGCTGATTTTTGGGGCTGAATTGTGGTTCGTCCACAAGCAGGAGCAGTCCGATGAGTGACCTTGGAACGACTCGCACCGACCCCGTCTGCGGCATGACCGTGCAGCACGGGAAAGAAGCGCAGCGCATCGAGCAGGACGGGGTGGAGTATCTGTTTTGCTCAAACGGCTGCGCGAGCAAGTTCCGATCGAACCCGGCGCAGTTCACACACGCACCAAAGCCGAGCGCGATCGGCTCGCACTCTGCGCACACGGCACATCCCACAAAGCGCGATGGCCCGCGAGACGCCATCTATACCTGCCCAATGCACCCCGAGGTCCGTCAGGTCGGGCCAGGCGACTGCCCCAAGTGCGGCATGGCGCTCGAGCCCGTCGATGCCACCGCAGAGCAGGACGACACGGAACTCCAAGATATGACTCGGCGGTTCTGGATCGCCACGGCCCTCACCGCGCCGCTGCTCATCTACGTCATGGGCAACATGCTTTTGGGCCACCCGTTCCATCGCTGGATAAGCCCAGCGGTCAGCCAATGGGCCGAGCTTGTCCTCGCAACGCCCGTCGTGCTCTGGTGCGCGTGGCCGTTTTTTGTGCGCGGTGTTCGTTCGATCCGAACGCTCAGCCCGAACATGTGGACGCTGATCTCGATCGGCGTCTCGATCGCCTACGTCTTCAGCATCGTGGCGACTGCGGTGCCCGGGCTGTTCCCCGAATCGTTCCACGACGAAGCTGGGCGGGTCGGTGTCTACTTCGAGGCCGCCGCCGTCATCGTCACGCTCGTGCTGCTCGGGCAGGTCATGGAGCTTCGAGCCCGCCGTCAGACGGGCGGTGCGATCCGAGAGTTGCTCGAGCTCGCACCGCCCACGGCCCACCGCGTCGGCGCGGACGGCTCGGACGAGGAGGTTTCGATCGACCAGCTCTCCATCGGCGATCGTGTCCGCGTCCGCCCGGGCGACAAGATTCCCATCGACGGCGAGGTCACGGAGGGTCGCAGCACGGTGGACGAGTCGATGCTCACCGGCGAACCGGTTCCTGTCGAAAAGGCCACAGGCGATGAGGTCACGGGCGGAACGGTGAACAAGACCGGATCGTTCGTCATGACTGTGAGCCGTACCGGGTCGGAGACCACGCTTGCCCAGATCGTTCAGATGGTTGCCGATGCCCAGCGGTCGCGGGCGCCGATCCAGCGGCTCGCCGATTCGGTCGCTGCGTGGTTTGTGCCCATTGTTGTAGGGGCCGCGCTGCTCGCTTTTGTTGTCTGGCTGCTCGTAGGACCGCCGCCCGCGTTCAGCTATGCGATCATCGCGGCAGTCTCGGTCCTCATCATCGCGTGCCCATGTGCGCTGGGTCTGGCGACGCCGATGTCGATCATGGTTGCAGCCGGGCAGGGCGCGAAGCAGGGTGTGCTGATCAAGAACGCCGCGGCGCTCGAAGCCTTCGAGTCCATCGACACGATCGTGGTTGATAAGACCGGTACGCTGACCGAGGGTCGACCGAAGCTCATCGCGGTGAAGGTGCGAGGCGGACAAGACGAGCAGCGGGTGTTCGCGTTGCTCGCCGCTGCGGAGCGAGGAAGCGAACATCCGCTCGCCGCAGCCATCATGACGGGACTTGAGGAGCGAACGGAGCAGCGCTTTGAGACATCGGAGTTCGAAAGTGTCACCGGCAAGGGTATCGTCGCAACGGTCGAGGGTTCGCGTGTCGCGATCGGATCCCCAGCCTTGATGAAAAGCGAAGGCGTTGATGTCGCGCCGTTCGCGGACGCGGCCGAGCGCTATCGCCGTGAGGCCGGCACTTCGATGTTTGCAGCCATCGACGGCCAACTCGCCGCTCTGCTCGCCGTGGCTGATCCGATCAAACCGACCACGCGCGCCGCCATTGATGCCCTGCACGCAAAGGGTCTGACCGTTGTCATGCTGACCGGCGACAACCGAACGACGGCGACAGCCATCGCCGAGCAACTTGGCATCGACCGGGTCGAAGCCGAGGTCCTTCCGGAACAGAAGGCCGAAATCATCCGCACGCTCCAGCGCGAGGGCCGCAAGGTTGCCATGGCGGGAGACGGCGTCAACGATGCACCCGCACTCGCCCAGGCCGACATCGGCGTGGCCATGGGCACGGGCGCGGGCGTGGCCATCGAGAGTGCCGGGATTACCCTCGTCGGCGGCGACCTGAACGGGCTCGTCCGGGCTCGTGAGTTGAGTCGCGCGACCATGCGGAACATCCGCCAGAATCTATTTTTTGCCTTCGCCTACAACACCGCCGGTATCCCCATTGCCGCGGGAGTCCTCTATCCGTTCTTCGGCGTCTTGCTCAGCCCGATGATCGCCGCTGCTGCAATGAGCTTCAGTTCCGTCTCCGTGATCGCGAACGCGCTGCGACTACGGCTCACCACGTCACACCAGTGAGCGTCGAGGTACAACCGAACAGCTGTGGATGAAGCTCCCGGGATGAACGCGGCGTACCCACTTACATCGACGCCCATGCCGCCGAACGCGAGGATGGGGGGCACCGCCCCGTTCGGCGCAACGGGCGCACGCCCGTGCCTCGGGTGACCTTTCAAGGTCGCCTGTGGCTCCCGCTGCCGCAGAGGACCGCCAGACGACAACTTGGGCTCGACTGCTCGAAAACCTGAAGAATAACCCGGGCTAGCCGTGGGTCGTTGCCGCGGCTGCGACGGGAGCGACAAAAGGGCTCGCGCCGGGCCGGCGCCCCGGCGCTATTTTGAGACCGTGCAACGCGCGCGCTTCGAGCAACTGTCCGCGGGCCTACTCCTCCTCGGACTGTTGCTGGTCTTTTTTGCCGAACCTCTGGGACGACTGGAGACGGGGGTCTGGAGCACCGCGGACTTGACCCAGGACTGGCCCGTGACGCGGGTGCAGGAGGGACACCGGCCCGCCAATCCGCTGCTTTCGGACCCGCCCTTCCAGATGCAGCCCTGGATGCTCTTCGCCCTCGAGGAGCTGCGCGCCGGTCGGCTGCCCCTTTGGAACCCCTACAACGGCGGCGGCCAGCCGCTGCTGGCCAACTACCAATCGGGACTGCTCTCCCCGTTCCACCTGCCGTTCCTGGTGTTAGCCTTCCCGGCCGCGCTGGTGGCCAGCGCCTTTTTCAAGCTGGCGCTCTTGGCTTGGTTCACGTACCTGCTGCTGCGGGAGTGGAACCTGGCGCAGCCCGCTGCCCTGTTGGGCGCCCTGGCCTTCGCCTTTAGTGGCCACAACGTCCTGTGTTTGGCCTACCCCCACCCGGGCGCCCTGGCGGTGTTGCCCGCGGGCATGTGGTGCGCGGAGCGCGCCTTCGCCCACTGGCGCGCGGCCCGCGCGGGCGGGCCCCTTCCCCGGCGCCATCTGGCTTGGCTGGCGGGCTTGGCCCTGTGCTTTGGCCTCAGCGCATTGGCCGGCCATCCGGAGCCCTTCTTCTTCGCGGCTGTGGGCACCGGTGCCGTCGTGGCCTTTCGACTGGGCCAGTTGCTCCGTGCCGGGCGCAAAGAGCCCGGTCACACCGCCGCCGTGCTGCGCCTGGCCTTGGCGTTCCTGGGCGCCGCGGTGGTGGGCACCGGTTTGGCGGCCGTGCAGATCCTCCCTTTCCTCGAGTACCTCCAGCACAGCGCCGCTCTTCGCACGCGCCTGCACAACCAGGACCCACTGCTGCTCTCGCAGTGGGCGTTGCTGTTCTATCCGGACCTGCTCGGCAACCCATCCAGCACCTTCGCGCCGCGGCTTGACCTGCCCGTGCCCAACTACGAAGGGGCGAACATGCTCTACCCGGGCGCCCTGGTCTTGACACTGGCGGCCGCGGGGTTGTTCTCGCGGCGGGCGTCCGACGTGGCGCGCGCCTTCGGAGTCCTGATCGCGATCTGGTTTCTCTACGCCTACGACATCGGCGGCTCGGCGGCCCTGGCCGCTCGCATCCCGCTCCTGGACTTGGCCCCCATCTGCCGCAGCCAGCCCCTGCCGCTTTTTGCCGTGGCTTGCCTCGCTGCCCTGGGTCTGGATCGTTTGCTGATGGGCGCCGCGCCCCGCGGCAGGGCCCTTGGAATCGCCCTGGCGCTGCTCGGATGGACTGCGCTCCTCGTAGCGACCTTCCGGCGCGGCGCCACCCACTTGCTGGCCGAGCACGCCGACGCCCTGGGGCCCGCGGATGCCCTGGCGGCCCACAGCGCAGGGCACATGGGAACCATCGACGGGAGCCTGGCGATCGGCATGTTCGCCGCCGCGGCCCTGACCTTTGTCCGCGCTCCTGGGGCACAGAGGGTGCTCTGCGCGGTGGTCCTGGCTGCGCTTTTCTTCCAGAACGGCTGGTTGGCACGGAACTACAACCCCACCGTTGAGCAGCGCTTCTTCTACCCGCGCACGGAGGCCCTGGAGCAACTCGTCCAGGCCACGGCGGGTGAACTCATCGTGACCCTGGAGGACGCGCCCCTGCCGGCGGAGTCCAACTTGGTCTACCGCATCCCGCTGGTCAGCAACTACGACGCGCTGACGATGGACCAGCACGACCAACTGCTCTTCGCCCTCTTCGACCCCTTTGAAGTGGGTCAGTACCCGCGCACGGCCAGCGAGAAGGCCCTGCGCCTGTTCGGCGCGCGGTACATCCTGCACACGGGCAACTGGCCGCGCATCGAAACCGAGTTCGGGGCCGAACTGCGCAAGCGCCGTGCCCCGTCCAAGCCGTGGCGCGTTAGCGCGGGCCGGGATTTGGAGCAGACCCTGCGCGCCTCCCGGTCGGGCTTGCAAGCGGTGGTGTTGACCGTGGGCGTGGAGCCGGCCAAGCTCGAGGGGCGCCTCGAGGTCGAGTTGGTGGACGCCGAATCCGGTGAGCGCATCGTGCACCGCAGCTTCGCGGAGCGCGAACTGCTGGAGGCCCTGGACCGCCACGCCTTGGACGAGGCGGTGATCGTGCGGGAGCTGGTCCTTGGATTCGAGCCGCGGGCGGACTCCGCGGGACGTGCCTACCGCTTGCGCGTGCGCGGCCACGGGGACTTAGCCGAGCGCGCGCCCGCCTGCCTGATCCACGAGGACTTCGCCCCGCCCCACGCGGGCCTGCTGGCGGCCGGCGAGCCCCATGCGGGCACCCTGCGCGCGGACCTTTCCTATGCTTTCGACCAGTTCGAGTGGGTGACGGACATCCTTGCGCTGCGGCTTTCGCGCTACACCAGCGGCCTGGGCCGGTACTACTCCGTGGACGCCTGGCGCCAATTCGACGACCCAACGACGCTCCTGCGGGCCATGGGCGCCCAAGAGTTCGATCCCTACCAGGTCGTGTGCATCGGTCCCGGCCCCGGGCCGGGGCCGAGCCCACTCCCCGCCGGGGGCGCCGCTTCGGACAGCGGGTCGGCGGCCGGCGCACGGGCGGCCCGCGTGCTCGAGGAGCACCCCACGCGCCGGCGCCTGGAAGTCGAGCGAGACACCCCCGGGATCCTGGTAGTCGCCCAAAACCACGACCCGGGCTGGCGCGCACGAGTGAACGGCGAGGCGGTGCCCCTGTGGCGCGCGAACCACGCCTTCACGTGCCTGGCCGTGCCCGCCGGGCGCTCCCTGGTCGAGCTGACCTACGCACCCCGCTCGGTGGCTCTGGGGCTGGTTCTCTCTCTCGTCAGCCTGCTGCTCACCCTGCAGGCCCTCTTGGTCGGGCGCCGCAGCCGGCGACTTCTCCGCGACGCTGCTCGCCCGGATTATTCATGAGCTTTTGGAGAAGCGCCGACGCCACTTGCCGACGCTCTGCTAAATGGTGCGAAGTTTCTCAGCACCGATCGATTCTCGGAGCCGACTGCGCACCCCACTGGGCATCAGGGCAAAAGGACGGTGTCGATCACGTGGATCACGCCGTTCGTGGTGTCCAGATCCGCGGTGACCACCTTGGCCCCGTGCACGGTGACCTGGCCGGCCGCGTTCTTGACGATGGGCAGCTCGGTGCCGCCCAGGGACTTGGCCTTGCCGGCCTTGAGCGCCTCACGGGCCGAGACACGACCGCTCACGACGTGCAGCTTGAGCACGGCTTGCAGGCGTTCCTTGTTCTCCGGCTTGAGCAAGTCCGCCAGGGCGCCCTTGGGCAGGGCCGCAAAGGCCTCGTCCGTGGGGGCGAACACCGTGAACGGGCCTTTGCCTCTCAGGGTCTCGACCAGGCCCGCGGCCTCAATGGCGGCGGCCAGGGTGGTGAAGGAGCCGGCCTTGGTGGCCGTACCCAGGATGTCGTCGGTGTTCGGCATCATGACGGCGTCCACGATGTGAATCACGCCATTGGAGGCCATCACGTCGGTGGTCGACACGCGGACGCCGGCCACATCCACACCCTGCTCACTCACCTTGATGGCGATGCGCTGGCCGTTCAACGCGCGTGCTTCGTCCAGCTTCACCACATCCTTGGCGAGAACTCGGCCGGGCACCACGTGGTAGGTCAAGATCGTCTCGAGCATCTTTTTGTTCTCGGGCTTGAGCAGGCTCTCCAACGTGCCCTTGGGCAGCTTGGCGAAGGCCTCGTCCGTGGGCGCGAAGACCGTGAAGGGGCCCTCTCCGGAGAGGGCCTCCACCAGCCCGGCGGCGCGTACAGCCGCCACCAGGGTCTTGAAGGAGCCGGCGGCCTCGGCCACGCCGATCACGTTTTTGGTCTCTTGGGCCGAGAGGGTGGAGACGCCTGTGCAGGTGTCCTTGGGGGCGGGCTCGTTCAGCGCGAAGGCAGTGCCGCAAAAGCCGGCGAAGAGCGCGAGGATCGTGGGGGTACGCATATGAGTTCTTGGGGTCGGGTAGGTCGAAATGGGAGTCAGGGCCCCGGGCGGATCTGCGCCCACCGGTCGGCTCCTGACGCCGGTCCTTCGCTGGCCGACCCAGGGCTGGATTCGGCCCCTTTGGATCCGTAACTGACAAAGCTCCCGCATCCTGTGCATCGACTCGCTACACGGCTCGAGCCGACCATCCGGAAGTGGGACTGTCCCTTGGCGACGCCGCGCAGCAGACGAGCACCCCCCGTCGCCCTCGCCTCGGGCGGTGCCGCCGCGATGATGCTTACAACGCTGACCGCGAAAAAGCTGCGCTAACCGCGCTCCCATGGTTCCCTCCCCAGCCGTCGATCCCTCCGTGTTGCTGCTCGTGCACGCGGCTTCCACCTGGTTCCTGGTGGGCCTGACTTGGTTCGTAGGCGTGGTGCATTACCCACTCTTCGCGCGTGTGGGGCGCGAGGGCTACAGCGCCTACCAAGCCTCGCACGTCTCGCGCACCACCTGGGTCGTATTGCCGCCGATGGCCGTGGAACTCGCCACCGCCTGCTGGCTGCTGGCCGAGCCTCCCCCGGGTGTGCCGCAGCTCGAACTTTGGCTGGGCTTTGCCGCGGTGGCCCTCGTCTGGCTCTCGACCTTCGCTCTCGCCGTGCCCGCGCACGGCGCCCTGGCCCACGGCTTCGCGCCCAAAGCCCACAGCCGACTGCTGCTCGCCCACGGCCTGCGCACGGTCCTGTGGACGCTACGCGGCCTGCTTGTCGCCCGCTGGCTGCTCTTCGGCCTTTGATCGCAGCACTGAGCAGGCCGACAACGCAGACCTCGGATCCACCAGACGCGGCCGATTCCGAACCGCACCCGGCGGAGTCTTGCTCTCAAGCGATCACGGGTCCGTGGCGCAGACCACGTCGCTGTCGTGGTGGCGATGCACGCCACAAACGACCTCGCCCTCGACACCCGGCGGCTGGCTGCCGCTGCGGGCTTGAGCGAGCGGGCGGGGGAAGCAGAGTCGTTCCTGGCGCGGCATTGGCTGAGCTTTGGGCTGATCCAAAAGAACCTGCGTGCGCGCCATCGGGCGGCCCGCGCTCGAGCCGGGGTAGACCGCCTGCAGTACGATCCCGTCCCGCTGGCAGATGCGTTCCAAGTCCGGTTGGAAGGGCTCTTGGATACGGTCCGTGCTACGGCTCCCGTGGTGGCCGTTGCGACGTTTGCCCCACCGCGTCCGCCGCGAGCAGAGCCCCCAGGAGCGCTTCGTGGCAGCCTCCAACAATCTGCTCTACATGCCCTACCTGTCCATCGACGGCCTGTTGGCGGGCTACGCGGCCTACAACCACGCCATCGAGGGCGCCGCAGCCTCCCGGGGCGTGCTGCTCGTGGGCGGACAAGATGGGATTCCCGCGACCGCGGAGTACTTCACCGACTCGGTGCACTTGACCGCGGCGGGCTGCCGCTGGATGGCGGCGCGCGTGCTAGACGCCCTGAGCTCCGATCCGGCCTTTGTGGATCTCGTCGAAGCGCGCTGAGCGCTGCCGCGTCGAGCGCGAGCGCGGGTGGCAAGCAAGATTCGCTCGCCTTCGCGCCGCGCACCACGTTGCCGCTGCCCCCGATCACACGCACCGTATCGACCCGGCGCATGGGCCGGGTTCATGCATCGGGAATCGGTCAGGGCACGCTAGTCCAATCCCAGAGCAACACACCGTCGCTGTCGATGGCCCGCACGCTGGCCTGCCAGTCGCCCGAGCCTGGTGTCGGGAAACCCGCGGCCAGGACAAAACTGCGCGCGCCGCGCGTCGCCACGTCCAAGGCAAACTCGCTGCGCAGGAGCGGGTCGGGCACGGCCTCCTGGCCCAGCAGATTCACGTCCGGGTCGAGCACAACCTGAGCTCCGGCTGGCGCTGCGACGCCCGCGCAGAGCATCAAAGCGACGGGCCCCAGCGGGGACCGAAGGCCAAGCATGGGCGCGCGCGGGCGCAGAAGAAGAAGACCAGGCAGGTCGGGAATCGCCATGGGCAGATTGGGCTAGGGTATTAAGACTTTGGAAGAACCCCACCGGAACCCACGCCGCACCATCCCGCAAGGGGCAACGGCACAGGCACGCCTCCCGTATGCCCAGCGGCGGGGTTAAACCAACGCTCGCCCCCCGGCCCCGCTGCGGACCTACCTGCGCAACAAGCTGAGGCTTTTCTACGGGCAGGAGTACCGGAGCGCGGTGGGGCGCGATCACGGCGCCCCGTCGAAGCGCGCCAGTGCGAGGGGCAAAGCCGTGGGCGGTTCCGCTTCGATCGAAAGCGCAGCGCCGAGTTCGCGGCGCGCGGCTGCGAGGCCGCGGCCGCGGTGGTGGATTTCCAGCACGCCTTGGCCCTCTTCGACGTGCTCGCCCTCGGCCACGAGCAGCCGCATCCCCACCGAGTGGTCGATCGGGTCAGCGACGGCATGTCGTCCACCGCCGAGCGCGAGCAAAGCCCGGCCCAACGCGCGCAGGTCGCGGAACGCAAGGTAACCCGCCCGGTCCGCGCCCAGCACCTGGATGTGCCGGGCCATCGCCATGCGTGTGGGATCGAACAGCGCTGCGCCGTCGCCGCCCTGAGCGTGCACCGTGCGCGCGAACACCTCGAGGGCGCTCCCGTCGTCGAGGCTGCGGGCAATGCGGTGGCGCCCTTCCGCGCTGTCGGAAACGACCCCCGCCAACGTCAGCGCTTCGCCTCCGAACAAACAAACGAGTTCGCGCAAGTCCGACGGCCCGCGGCCCGTGAGGCAATGCACACTTTCCTCGACTTCGAGGGTGTGGCCGATCGTTCGACCCAGGGGCCGTGCCATGTTCGTCTGCCACGCCACCGCGCGCACTCCGAAGTGGGCCGCGACCCGCACCAGCGTGCGGGCGAGCTCGGCACCGCGCTCAACTTCGGGCAAGAACGCGCCGCTGCCAAACTTGACGTCCAGCACCAGCGCATCGAGCCCCTCGGCGATTTTTTTGGCGAGGATCGAACTCGTGATGAGCGCGATCGATTCGACGAGCCCCGTGACATCGCGCAGGGCGTAGAGCAACTTGTCGGCGGGGGCAATCGCATCCGTCTGCGCGCCAAACACCACCCCGACGTCCTCGAGCTGCGCGCGGTAACGCGCGGGATCGATGTCCGTTCGCATCCCGGGTATCGCCTCGAGCTTGTCGAGCGTGCCGCCCGTGTGACCAAGGCCGCGACCCGAGATCATCGGCACGGCGCAGCCGCACGCGGCGAGCGCAGGCGCGAGCGGCAATGACACCTTGTCACCGATCCCGCCCGTCGAGTGTTTGTCGACGATCGGCCGACCAAGGCCCTTGAAGTCGAGCACCGCGCCGGAATGGAGCATGACGCGGGTCAGCTCCACGAGGCTGCCCTCGTCCAAGCCGCGCACGAACACCAACGCGAGGAACGCTCCGATCGAACCGCGGTCGACCGTACCCGCGACCGCGCCTTCGATGAACCGCGCGAGCGATCCCTCCGTTGGCGGCGCGCCAGTGCGCAGGTCCGCGAGCAAACGGCGCAGGTCGAATGCGTCCTTGTTCAAACGGAAGCTCCGCCGTGCAGGATCGTGTGCGCGAAGGATTCGCCTTCGCCGGTCACCTGCAGACCCAACAGCGCTTCGACCGTGGCACCCACATCCGCGAAGGAGCGCCGCGTGCCGAGGTCGACGCCGGGCCGCACGGCCAAACCCGCGGCCAGGATAGGCACGTACTCCCGCGTGTGGTCGGTGGTGGCCATGTGGGTGGGGTCGTTGCCGTGGTCGGCGGTCAAGAGCACCACGTCGTCGGGACGCAATACGGCCTCAAGGCGTTGCAAGTCCACGTCGAACGCCTCCAGCGCCGCGCGGTAACCGCGGGCATCGCGGCGGTGTCCGTACAGCATGTCGAAATCCACGAGATTGACAAAAACGAGTCCGCGGGACTGCTCTTGCGCAAGCCGCAACACGTGCTGCATGCCATCGCGATTGCCCTCGGTGTGCACACTCGCCGTCAATCCACGGCCGGCGAAAATGTCCTCGATCTTGCCGACGCCGACCACGGGGACGCCGGCCGCGCAGAGGCGATCGAGCGACGTTTGTTTGGGCGGCGCGAGGCTGAAATCGCGGCGGTTGTAGGTGCGCGTGAAGGCTCCGCGTTCGCCCACGAACGGCCGCGCGATGACCCGCGCGACACCGTAGGGTGTGAGGATCTCGCGCGCGATCCCGCAAATGTGCAGCAAGCGCGCGAGCCCGAAGTGCTGCTCGTGCGCTGCCACCTGGAACACGCTGTCGGCGCTCGTGTAGACGATCGGTTTGCCCGTTTCGATCGATGTCTGGCCGAGGCGTTCGATGATCTCGGTCCCCGACGCCGGTGCGTTGCACAGGATTCCGGGCAATCGGGAGCGCTCCACGAACTCAACTACGATCGTGTCCGGAAACCCGTCGGGGTAAACCGGAAAAGCCGCGTCGAGGGAGCACCCCATCATCTCCCAGTGGCCCGTCGACGTGTCCTTGCCGGGGGAGCGCTCCGCCATGCGGCCAAACGCCCCCTGTGGATGTGCGGCGCGTGGCAGGGAAAACACACCCGGCACATTGCCAAGCCCAAGGGCCACTAGTCGCGGTGCGTCGAGCCCGCCCGCCGCGGCCACGAGGTGGTCGAGGGTGTGTGCGCCACGGTCGCCGAAACGATCCGCGTCGGGCAACGCACCGACACCCAGGGAGTCGAGGACGATCAAAAACACCCGGCGATCGGGGCACTCGGCAGACATCCAACCATCGTGGGCCCCACGGGGCTCCCCGTCGAGCCCCCCCGCGCCGGGACCGGACGTCAATAGGTCGGCGAGTACCGCTTGTGGCAGGCGGTGCAGCTGGCGTCCATGCGGGCGTAGGCCTGCGAGATCTGCGCGGTGTTGCCGGCCTCGGCCGCGGCGCGAACATCCTTGGCGCCCTGGATCAGGTCCTGGCGGAAGCGCTCGTAGCGCTCGGGCGCGTGGGGAAAACCCGGTTCCTTCGGCCAGTTCATGAACACCGTGTCGTTGCCCAGGCGCTCGATCTCGGTGGCCACGCGCGCGATCTCCGCGAACTGGCGCGTGTCGCGCAGGTGGGGTTCCATTCCAAAGTGCAGCGCGTTGAGCCGAATCATGTGCTCAAGGAGCCGCAAATCGCGTGTCGGCACGGCGTCCTGCGGCGGCGGAGGCGCGCAGCACAGACACAGGAGCGCGGCGAAAGCCGCGAGTTCAGTTCTTGCCGTCGACGACACTGCGGATCGCGCTCTCGATCGCCGTTTCCATCTCAGCCACCCATTCCTCGCCGAAATCGCGCTCGAGCAGGCCGCGTTCGCCGAACTCCCACCGCCCCGAGCGCGGGTCGAAGTCGAACTGGTAATCGTGCTCGCTCCCGTCGTCTTCGGTCACCATGACGAGCACGATGTTGTTCGGCGCGTCCAGCTCGAGTCGGAAATCGGCCATGATCGAAGGGTCAGCGGGGGTCTAAGGTGGGCGCCGGAGCGCCGGAAGGGCCCAAGAGGGTAACCCTCGCCCCTCAATGACGGCAACTCGCGAGCGCAAAGGGCAGCGCGGTGGGGGGGCACGACGACGCCCGCGCTGGGCCAGGTGCCCACACAGCGATAACCGGGGAAGCGCGCTTCGATTGCGGCCGAGCAAGCCACCGGACTGAGCGCGACGTCAACGGGCTTACGCCGCCGATGGCGTAGCGCGGGGACATTCAGTCGCCACCGCGGGCCATTTCGAGAGCGGCGTCCGTGTAGAAACGCTCGTCCCCGTGGTAAACCGCGAGGGACATCGCACTCGGCAGATAGGCGCGGGCAAAAACCCCGCAGACGACGGCGATCGCGATGCGATCGAGCCCCACAGGGGCGCGGCGCTGCTCTCCTGCTGTCCGACACGCGCGGGGAGTTCAACGGTCGGCCCGCGCGCGCGGGACCCGCAAGCGAATCGCTACCGTTCCTCCCCCGCAACCATGTTGCTTCACACCGCTCGCTCACACCCGCCGCCCCGCCCGCGGCGTGTCCTCGCACGGGTCCTCGGCGCGCTCGTTCTCGCGGCCGTGGCCGCGGACCAGGCGCTGCAGCACTTTGCCCTCGCGGACGGGGCGCTCGGCAGTCGCAGAGTCGCCCCCTTCGATCCGCCGCTGTTCACGAACCGCCAGCGGGCCGCGGCGGCGCGGCTCGAATCGGCGCAGTTTGGCCAACCGCTCGCGGGCGAGAACATCGCCTACGACGCGGATCTGGGTTGGGTGACGGCGGGCGCCGGATACGGTGTGCGGGGCGAGCGCCTGGTGCTGACACCGCCCAAGCAGGTGAACGCGCGCAGCCCGCGGCGCATTGCACTGATCGGGTGCTCGTTCACCCACGGGGACGAAGTCGAAGCGCATGCGACGTGGGCCGCGGCGCTCGCGGTGGCGCGGCCCGACCTCGAGCTTTTGAACCTCGGTGTCGGAGGTTACGGGCTCGACCAGGCGGTGCTGCGCCTTGAGCGCGATGGGGCGGGGTTCGCACCCCACGAGGTCTGGATCGGCCTGATGCCCCAGGCGTTGCCCCGATTGCTCTCGATCTACCGCCCCGCGGAAAACCAGTGGAACGGAGGTGTGGCCTTCAAACCGCGCTTCCGCGTGCATCCCGAGCCGCGGCTACAAGATTCGCTCGAGCTCGTCCCATGCCCGGCGACGTCCCCCGCGCGCGCTCAATCCCTGATCTTCGACGCCGACGCTTTCCGCGAAGCCACCCGCTACGACGCGTTCGTGCGGCGCGCTCCCCTCGCCTACTCGCGCGCGGGCAGCCACTTCACCCACTACAGCGGGTTTGCGCGCCTTGCGCTGACGTGGCACGAAGCCCGGGCCCGTCCGGGACTTTCCAGCCTCTTGCACGACCCGGACGGCGAGCTGCCCCGCCTCGTCCGCGCCCTGTGCAACCGCGCGGCGCGCTCCGCCCCGGTTCACATCCTCGTCCTGCCGAGCCGCATTGACCTCGCTCGGCCCGTCCCTGGTCTCGCGCCACTCCTCATGCGCCTGCAGGATGCGGGTCATAGGGTGATCGACCTTACGCCCACCCTGCGCGCGGCCCCCGCGGATTGGCGGCCAGCAGGCCACTACGGTCCCCTGCAAAACGCGGCCGTGGGCCGCGCGCTCGCGGATTCTGGAAAAAATTCCGGCGCGCGGCCCTTGCAACCGGTCGGATTCGGGGAAAAGAACAATGGATGAGCGGTGCAGGACAAGGTTCAGCGGGGAACGTCGTCGCGGCAGTGTGCAGCTTCTTCGTGCCGGGGCTGGGACAGCTCGTCCAGGGCCGGCTCTTGATGGCGATCGTGCATTTTGTACTGGCAGCGGTGTTGTGGTTCTTCCTTCTCGGATGGATCGTGCACCTGTGGTCGATCCTCGACGCCGCGATGTGGAAGCGGCCCGTCTCGCCGTGACACTCGCCATCCCAGCGGAGCAACGGCATTCCCCGCTTAGCCCCGCGGATCGCGCCGGTCCAAGCAACCGTTCGAGACGCGCTCCTTGAGGCCATCCAGGCCCTAGCCGCGGCTCGGGACCCGGATTTTTCCCAAGCTGTCGCTCCAGCGCCGCGCGGCGATGGGCCAAACGTCATCTGACAGCTCCTTCGTCTGGGCCTTGCCGATTTTTCCCAAGCTGTCGCTCCAGCGCCGCGCGGCGATGGGCCAAACGTCATCTGACGGCTCCTTCGTCTGGGCCTTGCCGATTTTTCCCAAGCTGTCGCTCCAGCGCCGTGCGGCGATGGGCCAAACGTCATCTGACGGCTCCTTCGTCTGGGCCTTGCCGATTTCTCCCAAGCTGTCAGCCGCCGTCGGCCGCGACTGCGAGGGTCGTGCGCACCGCGGGGTCGGAGCGCACGGCAACCAGATCGAGTAGAGCCAAGACCTGTTGGGTCAACGCCGGGCCGCCCCACAGGGCGTAGACGTCGTAGCGATTCTGTGCATCCGTCCAGGATTCCGGAGTCCGTGGGTCCACAGTGTCCACCACCAGCCAATCGGCGCCCGCCCGTTCGGCGTAAAAGCGCAGTGCCGCCTGCCGATGGAACGGCAAACACAGAACGCGGAATTCGGCCCCTGGCGCAACGGCCTCGCGACGCTGGACGATCCAAGCCAGGTCGTTGCGGGCGTCCCTGTCGAAGGGCCAGTCGCGGAAGTGATCGGGGCGCGCGCCGTTCGCGCAGAACAAAACCACGGCGAGCGCGGTCATCGACGCCGGTGCAAGCACGAGGTAGCGACGCCGCGACCGCGCAGCAAGGGCGGTGATGCCGATCCAGCCGAGAGAAACGAAGACCACTAGCGGGATCGCGGTCCGGGTCAGGGGCCATGCAACTCCGAAGGCGACGTGCGCCACAGCATGGAGCAGCACCGTCAAACCCAGCGCTGTGCCCGCCAGCACCACGAGCTCAGTGGTTCGGGAGCGGGCGCTCGTCCCGCGCGCGCCACCCCACAGCGCGACACATCCGCTCACCACGAGAAAAAGCGGCGCTGCGACTCCAAAGCCCCATTCGACTGCCCGAAGTGGGACTCCTTGGATCACAATTCCCGACCCTATGGCGCCGCGGCGCTCCACCAGTGACCCGCGCACGAGGTCGAAGACCGCTGGAAGCAGCGCATCGCCGCCCCAAACTTGTCCGAAGCGCAAGTAGTCCGGCACCTGCGCGCCAAACGCCGGTGCGTAGATTCCGATCGCAATGAAGATCGCCGGGAGCAAAGCCCACGACACGAGGCGCACCAGCCCCAAGTCACGCCGCGCGTTGCGATCCACAGCAACTCGCAGGAGGAGCGCACCGGCGAGCCCGGCGAGTGCGAACACGCAGGCAAGGTTCGCTCCGGCGCACAGTCCAGCCGCGGTGCCGAGTGCCACTAACTTCCACACACAGGCTCGTCCTTGACCCGACAGGGCCGACACGGACAAGGCCAGGGTAAGCCCCAACAAACCCAGCGCTAGCCCGTAGCCGCGCGCCGCCACCATCCAATCGCGCAGGAACGGATTCAGCATGCAGGCCAAGGCTGCCAGCAGTACCGCCCAACTCCGCGGAGCAGTGGCGAACGCGAACCAGGAAACGACGCCGAGCCAAAGACCACCTCCAAAGACTGCAGGCAACCGCAAGACCCACTCCGAGGGGCCGAACGTTTGGGCCAGCACCTTCGATGCAGCGTTCGAGAGCAAATGGTGGTTCGCCACCCACCCCTGGTAGAAACTCGACCAAGGCTTCGCGATCCACGCGCCGTAGCTCAGCGCCTCATCGTTGCTGTAGGAGTGCCGAACCGCCCGGTCCAGGCTGTCGATTGCCACCAAAAGTGCGACACAAACGAGCACCCAAACAGGCACCCACGATCCCTTGATCCGATCCTTCGCAGACTCCATCGGAAAGTTGTCCGCGGTTGCGCGAACGTTGAGGGGTGGCGCATCACCCTGGCAGGCACGAGTTGTCTAACGACCCGTTCCAGTGGATCCGACACCCGGATGACGAAGCATGCTATCCGCGCGTCCGCCGCGCGTCATCCCCGTCATCCCCGTCACCCCCGTCATCCCGTGCCGGCAGTCCCAGAGTGAGATCGGCGGCAGTGGACACGCCACTGCGAAGAAGTGCCGCACAAGCTCGCCAACGGAGCCGTGCTTGTCGCGGCGGGCAACACGCTGGACGGCGAAAAACGCATCTTGGGTCTGCGTGAGGGTGCCACGACCCCCTTGCGCTCCCCGGAAGCCGCTGCTTGAATGCCAATCTGCCAGATCCGCGTCCCCCAGATCTCAGACGGAGGCGGACATCCTCTTCGTAGGGAACCACCGCAGCAGAAAACCTATGCGAACCCGCGTTTTCAAATTGGCCCCGCAACGGTGCGTCGCGGGTCTCATCGCGCTCGCGCTCCTCGCCACGCCAGCCTCGGCCGCCACCGTGCCCACCGTGCCCCAAGACGCTGCACCCGCCTTCAAACCGCCGGCGTTCCAATTGCTGAGCCAAAACGAGGATTGGTCGGGGCTCGCGAACGCGGACAAATCCGCGTTACCGCTGTCCCAGCGCATCAAACACATCGCTCTCGACGACGACGGCGACGTGTGGGTCGGATTTGGCGGGAGCGTGCGTTACCGCTACGAGCGCTGGAGCGATTTCGACTTTGGCGCGACCGGGGCAGCACCCGCAAACGACGGATTCTCGCTGCTGCGCGCGCTGCTGCATGCCGACCTGCACCTGGGCGAGAGCGTGCGAATCTTCGTCGAGGGCCGCAGCTCCCAGGTGGCGAACCGCGATCTGCCCGGCGGCACCCGCCCCGGGGACGCGGACTCCCTCGACGTGCAGCAGGGGTTTTTGCAGGTCAACCTCGATGTGGCCGACGGCCTCGAACTGCGCGCGGGCCGGCAATCGTTCGCGTTTGGCAAGCAGCGGCTCGTGAGCCCCCTGCCGTGGTTCAACAACTTTCGCAGTTGGGACGGCGCGAGCGCACGTCTCGCGAGCGGTCCGTGGGTGTGGGACGCGTTGTGGGCCTACTTCGTGCCGATCGACGCGACGGGCTTCAACGAGGCCGACAGCGACGATCTGTTCTGGGCGCTCCACGCGCGGCACGGCGCCTGGCGCGGCCTCGATGGCGTCGAGCTTTACGCCATCGGCATCGACCGCGAGGCGGGGCTTGCGGGCACGTCGTTCAACGGCACGAGCGGTGACACCTGGCGCGGAACGTTCGGCACGCGCGTTTTCGGCACATTCGATTCCCGCCGGTTCGATTGGGAGATCGAAACCGCGTACCAAACCGGCGAGGTCGGCGCGCAGAACGTGTGTGCGTGGATGTGGGCGAGCCAATTTGGCCACACGTTCCCGGGCGCGGGCAAACCGCGTGCCTTCCTCGGCTTCGACTACGCGAGCGGCGACGAAAACCCCGGCGGGACCGTCAAGACCTTCGACCCGCTCTATCCCCTCGGGCACGCGCACCACGGTTACCTGGACGCGATCGCACGGCAGAACGTGATCGACGCTTACGTCGGCGCCCAGTGGAAACCCCACGAGCAGGTGACCTTGGAGTCCAAGGTCCACGGGTTCTGGCGCGCGGACACCGCCGATGCGGTTTACCGCGCGAGCGGGGTGCCCTTCGCGGGGACTGCGGCCTCCGCGGCGCGCGAGGTCGGCCAGGAGTTCGACGTCCTCGTGACCTGGCGCGCGAGCCGGCATTGGGAGCTGATGCTGGGTTGGAGCCACTTCTTCGCGGGGGATGTCCTCGAAGACGCGACACCGGGCGACGACGCGAGCCTCGCTTACCTGGGTGCCCAACTGACGTTCTGATTGACCCCGCGCGAGTCTGCGCGGTTGACAGCTGGAGGTCTGGGGCGCTGCGCGCTGGGCGGCTACCATGGCGGCCCCCCGTTCTGCCGGAGCGCCCCCCGCGCCGCCCGGCCACGCCCCTTCGAAGGTGCCATGCAAACCCCGTTGCGCCCCGCGCTCGAAGACTTCACCCCCCACTTCGCCCATTGGCGCAAGATCGGCGACCTGGTCGACCAGTGCATCGACCTCACCCTGAACCTGCGCCAAAGCGGCCACCCGGGTGGCTCGCGCTCCAAGGTTCCCATGTTGGTCGCGCTGACCCTGGGACCCGGCATGCGCTTCGACGTGCGCCGTCCGGAGCTCGCTTTCGGGGACCGCTTCATCCTCGTCGCGGGCCACTGCAATCCGGCCGTCTACGCGCTGCTCGCGGTCTACAACGAAGCTCTGCGCCTGCGCTACGAGCGCACGGACGACCGCCGCTTCCTCGTGCCCCACGCGGCGGAGCGCATGCTGACGTGGGAGGACATGCTGTGGCTGCGCCACAACAAAGGCCTGCCCGGACACGCGGAAATGGAGGGCAAAACGCTCTTCTTCAAGTTCAACACCGGGCCGTCCGGCCACGGCGCGCCCGCTGCCCTAGGCGAAGCGATGGCGCTCAAGCACGCGGGCGCGGGGTCAGTGCGTGTGTTCGCGATGGAAGGCGAAGGGGGCCACACCGCGGGCGCGCACCACGAGGTCAAGAACTCCGGTTTCGGCCTCGGGCTCGACAACCTGATCTACCTGATGGACTGGAACGACCATGGCATCGACGAGTTCGCGAACTCGGAGGTGGTCGCGGGCACACCGCGCGATTGGTTCGAGCCCTACGGTTGGCGCGTCGCCGGGGTCGAGGACGGTGAGGACTACGAAGCGCTCACCCGCGCGCTGCTCGAAGTCGTGCAGGCGGACGAGACCGACAAACGGCCCGGTTGTGTGTGGTTCAAGACGCGCAAGGGGCGCGGTTACTACAAGTTCGACGCCGCGTCCCACGGCAAGTCGCACGGGCGCAACTCGGACATGTTCTGGCGCTGCCGCGAAGACTTCGAGAAGAAGTACGGCATCGAATTCGACGGGCGCGGTGACACACGCGATCCGGGCGAAGTTGCGTGCCGCGAGCAAACCGCGGGGTGGTTCCGCGCGGTGATGGGTGTGCTGCGCGACGATCCGGAACTCGTCGACTACCTCACCGACATCCTTGTCGCGCGCGGTGAATCGGTACCCGAGAAACCGGAGGGCTTCCGCCTCACGGGCGAGGTGAACATGGCGCAGGACCTCGGCTGGTTGGCGCCCGACAAACTGCCAGCGGAGCTGTTTGTGCCGGCGGGCACCAAAACCGCCAACAAGGAGGGTTTTGCGCGCTTTGGCGCGTGGGTCAACGGCGAAGCCGCCCGGCGCATGGGTCGACCGCTCGTGCTCGCGTGCTCCGCGGACCTCGCCGATTCCACGTCGATCGCGGGATTTGCGAAGAGCTGGGGCGACAACCCGGGTTTCGGCTGGTACGAGCGCAACAAAAACCCACGCGGCGCGCTGCTCCCACAGCAGATCACGGAGTTCACGAACTCCGGTCTCGCGGTCGGGCTCGCGGTCACGAACATGGCAGGGGATCCCGAAAAGGAGTTCCTGGGATACTGGGGCGCGTGCAGCACGTACGGCTCCTTCAGCTACCTCAAATACGGGATGATGCGGCTATTTAGCCAGCTCGCCCAGGACTGTCCGCTCAAGGTCGGCAAGGTCATCTGGGTTGTCGGCCACTCGGGGCCCGAAACCGCAGAAGACAGCCGCACGCACTTCGGCATCTTTGCGCCGGGTGTCACGCAGCTCTTCCCCGACGGTCACACGATCGACCTGCATCCGTTCGAGCACAACGAGGTGGCGCCGCTGCTCGCCGCCGCCTTAGCGACGGACGTGCCCATCGTTGCGCTGCACCTGACACGTCCCGTGCTGCCGGTTCCGGACCGCGCGCGCCTGGGGTTGCCGTCCCACCTGGAAGCGGCCAAGGGAGCGTACGTGCTGCGGCCCCACGATCCCAATCGGCCGAAGGAGGGCACCATCATCGTTCAGGGCACGAGCACGATGGAGTCGGTGCTCGAACTCCTGCCGCGTTTTGGCGAGCCGTTGGCCCCCAACATCAAACTTGTCGCGGCCCTGTCGTGGCAGTTGTTCCAGCGCCAGAACCAGGCGTACCGCGACTCCGTCTTGCCGCGGTCGGATTGGATGGATTCGACGTGCATCACGAACGGCGCGCGGCGCTTGATGCACGACTGGTTGCCGCACAAGACGGCCGAGCGTTACGTGATGAGCCCCGACTTCGACAACCGCTGGCGCACAGGCGGCAACGTCGAGGAGATCAAGGCCGAAGCGCACATCGACTCGGCAAGCCTCTGGGACGGCATTGGCCGCTTTGCCCGCGACCGCGTCGCGCGGCTCGCGGAGCTGCGGACGGAGGGCTGAACGTCGATGGGAGCGCGTCCCGTCAGCTCCCAACGACGGCGGGAGGCGTTTTGGCTCCCGCCGCGTGCGTGTATTGCCGCGTTTGGCCTGCTGCTCTATTTAGCGGCGGGCTCCGGGTTCGCGGCGCGCGCCCAGGATGAACGCGTCCCTTTGCCGACCCGCGCGGAAGTCCCCGCCCTGCGGGATGCCAAGAGGGCGCAGCTGGAAACCGCTGACGCGCTGCTCGGCGTTTTGGAGGAAATCGCGTCCGAGGAAGAGCGCCGCGCTGCGTTTGAGCGCGCGGCCGAGGGCGCTGACATGCAGGCCGCGAAGCTGCGCGCAGAAGCGGCCCTGTCCGCGGTGGAACCGGCGGATGCGGAGCCCGTCTTGAGTGATCGCGTCCAGCTCGAAATCGAGCTCGCGGGCGCGCGCGCGGAGCTTGCGGATGCGGCTGCCGAACTTGAGGCGGCACGCGGCCGGCTCGCAGCCCACGAAGCGCGGCGCGAGTCGCTGGCCGCGGAGCTCGACGCCACCCGTGCGGATGCGGACGCGGCGGAGTCCCCGCCCGAGGGCGCGGAAGGCGAGCTGCAGCGGGCGCGCGCGGCACTCGTCGCCGTCCGGCGCGAAACCCTGGGAACGGAACGCGCCACCCAGAGCCGGCGCGGCGAAGTCTTCGCGGCACAGGTCCAGCTCGCGGAACGCCGCTACGCCGACGCCCAGACGGAAACCGAGCGGCTCGAGCAGCAGATGCTCGGGGCCGAGCGCGAGGCGGCGCGGCGCGATGAAGCCGCGGCGACAGCCGCACTCCAAGCGGTCGAAGGTTCCGATCCCGTGCTGCTCGAGATCTCGCAGCGAACGGTGGAACTGGCCCGGGAACGCAGCGACGTGCTCGCCCGTCTGGAGGTGGCGCAACGCGAGCGCGCGCAGTACGAACGGCGCGCCGCGGACATGGAACGCGCGTTTGCCACTTCGCGCGAGCGCAGTGCGTACGCCGACGTGTCCGAGAGCGTGGGCCTGCTCATGCGGCAGGAGCGCGACATGCTGCCCCGCCGCGGTGCTTTTCGCGAGGAACAGCGCGAGGCGCTGCAGGCGGTGCGCGAAGCGCGGTACGCCCTCGTCGACTTGAACGCGGGTCGGGAGCGCTCAAGGCTGGGCGACACGCGGGACGCAGGCGCCATGCCCACCACCGCGGCGGATGCCGCGCGGCTCGCCGAACCCGAGGAAGAGCGCATCGCCGCCAGCCTCGCGCTTGAGCACGACCTCGGTCGGCTCGCCGCAGAACTGTCCGGAGTCGAAAGCGCCTTGCGCGGTTTAGAGCGCCTCGCCGACACGTACCGCGACTACATCGACGAACGGGTTCTGTGGATCCCGAGCGCACGTCCCTACTGGGACGGCTGGACCGCGGGCGAAACGGGTTCGCTCGGCGCCATCCTCGCCGCCGGGGCCTGGCTGGTCGACGCCGCCAACTGGGCAAAGATCGGCGCCGACCTCGCCCGCGACGTACGCGCATCCCCTTTGCCGTGGCTGTTGGGCTTAGCAGCGTTGGTTGTGCTGCTCGCCCTTCGACGCCGGCTGGAAACGGCTCTCGCGCGCGAGGGCCTCCGGGCGCAGCGGCGCTCCACGAGCTCGATGCGCCCAACGTGGCGCGCACTGGTCTGGACGGTGCTCGCGGCGGCCCCGCTGCCCGCGCTCTTCGCTTTGCTCGCATGGCGTCTGGGACAAGCGGGCGAGCCTGGCACTCCGTCGGTCGCACTCAGCCACGCACTCGCCGCGACGTCGACCACGATCGCAGCGGTGCAGTTCCTGCGCGCGTTGTGCCACCCGGAGGGCCTTGGTATCCGGCATTTTGGTTGGCCGGAGTTGCGCACGCTGCGGGTGCGGCGGGACCTCGTGTGGATCGCGAGCCTCGCCGTGCCCGCCGAAGCCGTGCACGCCGCGCTCGAAGCCCACGGCGACGCCGCCTGGTACGCCGCACTCGGTCGGTTGGCTTTCCTGGTCCACGTGGGCACGCTGGCGCTCTTTTTCCGTTCCGTGCTCAACCCGCGCGCGGCCCTCGTGCAGGTGCGTGGGACGGAGAAAGTTCCGGACCGCGCGGCCTGGTTGCTGCGGCTCACAGGGCTGTGGGCGCTCTTGGGTGTGGGCACACCGATCGGCCTCGCGATCCTGTCACTCGCGGGATACGCGTTCACCGCCGCGCAGCTCCTCGACCAACTGCAGCTCACGATCCTATTCTTCACGACGCTGACCGTCGTCGAGGCCGTCGCCCTGCGCTGGCTGCGCCTTGCCCAACGCCTACTTTGGATCGAGCAGTTGCGCGACAAACGCGAAGCGCAGCGGCGCGCGCGCGAAGCGGAAGGTGCGATGCCCGAGGAGGGACTGCCGCCGCCCGAGGAAGCGCCTGCTGACGCGGAAACGGTGTCCCTCGAAACCCAGGAACTGCTGCGCACTCTGGTAGCGATCGCGGCGTTCATCGGCGTTGTCGCGATCTGGTCGCCGGTCATCCCCGCGATCGGATTCCTCGACGACAAACCGCTGTATTCGGTGCAGCGCACCCTCGAGCGGGTGCAACTGGTCGACGGACGCGAAGTGAGCGCGACCGTGCGCGAACTCGTCGCGGTCACTCTCGTCGATGTCCTCGGCCTCGCACTCTTCCTCGCCGCGTTGATGATCGCCTGGCGCAAGCTGCCCGCGCTGCTCGAAATTACGCTGTTCCGGCGGCTGCGTGTCGGCGCGGGGGAACGTTACGCCATCGTGATGCTTGCCAAGTACGCGATGATCGCGGTTGGCGTGGTGGTGGTCGCCGGAGGCCTCGGACTGAGCTGGAGCAAACTCCAATGGCTCGTCGCTGCGATCTCCGTTGGCTTGGGGTTTGGCCTGCAGGAGATCTTCGCGAACTTCGTCTCCGGACTCATTCTCCTGTTCGAGCGCCCGATCCGCGTCGGCGACATCGTGACGATCGGCTCCGTCGACGGTCGCGTCACTCGCATGCGCATCCGCGCGACAACCATCACCGACTTCGATCGGCGCGAGCTGATTGTGCCCAACCGCGAGTTCGTGACCGGTCACTTCGTGAACTGGTCGCTTTCGGACCCTGTCACGCGCGTGCAGATCCACGTGGGGGTTGCCTACGGCACGGATACCCGCCGGGCCCGGGAGTTGCTCCTGAACGCGGCCAAACGCTGCGAGCACGTGCTCGCCGATCCGATCCCGCGGGCCCTGTTCCACGCCTTTGGCGAGAGCTCACTAGACCTCACGCTGTACGCCTTCATCCCGACCCGCGACGTCTATTTCGACGCGCTCAACTTCCTGCACGACGAGATCGCCGACACCTTCGCGGAGGCTGGCATCGAAATCGCTTTCCCCCAGCGGGACCTGCATATCGTCGACGCCCCGGGACTCAACCGATGGGCGCCCAGCGAGCGGAGCGCGCCGCGGGATACCGCGGGTCGAGACCCCGCCGGTCCCGAGCCCGCCCGCGAGGGGCCTCGGGGACGGGCGGAGTGACGGGCCCAAGGACGGGCCCACCTCACACCGCCGGTGATCCGCGCCCGCGCCAAGTCGCGGTATGGTGGATCGGCCATGCGCGCCCTCGTCCCCATTCTTTTGCTCATCTCCTTGGTGCTCGGTGCGTGCCGTTCGACCAAGGACTTCAGCCGTCCCCTGCCCCCCGGTTCCCCGGCGCTTCTGCCGCTGGAGGCGGGTGAACGTGTGCCGGACCTGCGCGGCGACTTTGCGGGGCGCGAAGCCGCGCGGCCGGCCCTCGCCCGGTCACTCGCCTGGATGCGACGCCCGGTGGCCAAACGCTTTTATCCGATCGAGGGGATCCCGCATGACCGCGCCCTTGCGACGTTGGTGCGGCTCGATCAAGTGCTTGCGACGGCAGCCGACTCAGCGGCATTCCAAACGACGCTCGAGCGCGACTTCAATTGGTTCAAAAGCGCGGGTTGGGACGGGCTCGGCGGCGGTGTTCTGTTCACCGGGTATTACACGCCCATCTTCGACGGACGAATCGAACGCGATCCCGTTTTCCGGTTCCCGTTGTACGGGCGCCCGCCGGATCTCGTCGTCGAACCGGATGGCCGTGTCCGCGGGCTCCAAACACCGGGCGGCACCGTCCCCTATCCGCCGCGGCGCAACATCGAAGAGGCGGGTTTGCTCGCGGACCGCGGGCTCGAACTCGTGTGGCTCGCGGATCCCCTCGAGGCGTACCTGTGCCACGTCCAGGGCAGCGCGTTCATTCGGCTGGCCGACAAGAGCATCTTCAAGCTCGGCTTTGGCGGCACCAATGGCCGCGAATACACGTCGCTCGCAAAAGAGTTGGTGAACGACGGCTTGCTGAGCGCCGAAGCGGCGGATGGCGCCGGCATTAAGACGTGGGCGAAAGACAATCCGGACCGGCTTCAGTCCTATACCTGGCGCAATCCGCGCTTCGTATTTTTCACGCCGATCAGCGGCGCGCCCCACGGCAGCCTCGATTTCCCGGTCGAGACCGAGCGCTCTCTCGCCACAGACAAGTCCCTTTTTCCACGGGGCGGACCGGTGGTCGTCGATACCCAACTTCCTGAAGCCCACGGGCGCCTGATCAAGCCCTTTCGTGCGCTGATGTTCGACCAGGACACCGGGGGCGGCATCCGCACGGCCGGACGCGGCGACCTTTACTTGGGAGTAGGCGACCGGGCCGGTGAGCGCGCGGGCCGCATGCGCTCCGAAGGCCAGCTCTACTACTTCTTTGTCCGCGAGGACCTCGTCGCGGGTCTTTTGGCCACGCCGTGACGGATTCCGAACCCGCCGGGCGGATCCTCGCGGTCTGCTCGGGGCGCGGCGGGATCCCAAAACACGCCCTGGCGTTTGCCCAGGTGGGCCCAACGGGCTTGATCGGCGACCACCATCGCTACGAACTCCACGGTGGACCGCTGCGGGCGTTATGCCTCCTGTCGACGCAGGAAGTCGCGAGCCTGGTGCGCGACGGTGTGCGTGTGAGCGGCCCGGGCGCGTTGGGCGAGAACGTGCTCTTCGAGGGCATCGATCCCAGATCCCTGCGGCCTGGGGACGGACTGATCCTGGGCGACGGGGTCGAGATCGAGCTGACGGACATTCGCGAACCCTGCGCCACCCTGCGCAAGCTGGACCCGCGCTTTCCCGACCTCATGCTCGGACGCAGCGGTTTCATGGCGCGTGTGCTACGCGGCGGGTTGCTGTCCCCGGGGATGCCCATCGCACGTCGGTGAGCACCGGGCTACCATGGGAGCGCCGTCCGCCGCACTCCACAAAGCTCCTCCCCATGGCCAACTACGAAGTCGTCAAGCACAAGCTCGAGCCCGTCGAAGGCGACGATCAGATCGCCCTCACCATCTGGGCGTCCGACGGCTCCAAGTGGGAGTACGGGATCCCGTTCAACCGCTCGAGCGGCCGCTACACATTCGAAGAGATCGACGTCCTCGAGATGGACTTCGGCTCCGAGTTCTCCGAGAACCTCTCGGAGGAGCTCGACAAGCTGGTGCAAAAGGTGTGCAGCGGCTGGGCCGACTAGGCTGAAGCGTCTGCGTCCGACAGCGTGCGAGAAAGTCGGCACGGCCAAAGCGCAGGAGCTCTCAACTTCCCGGTGTTTCGTCCGTCAGGGCAGGCAGCAGTTCGCGCAGCGCGCGGCGGCGTGCGGGGTCGCGTTCGAGGTCGAGCACGAGGATGCGCTCGACCATCTCCTGCGCCAGCGCCGCTTCGCCCTGCCCGTGGTAGAGCAGCGCGAGGTTCGTGAGCGCGGGTAGGTGGAAGTTGTCGATTTCGATCGCCCGGCGGTAGGCCGCAATGGCGCGGTCGCTGGCTCCTGCGCGCTCGAGCAGACACCCCTGCACAAACGCGGCACGCGGACACTGGGGGTGACGGACAAGGGCCTCCTCGACCCAACCCACCGCCGCGTCCACGGGGGTGGTGCGCACACCCGCGACCGCGTGCAGCGATGCGGCCTCAAGGAGGAGGTCGTAAGTCCGCTGACCGTCCGTAGCGAGGGCTCGCGCATAGTGCTGGTGAGCGCGTTCCACGTTCCCGACACCGCGCCACGCCCGGGCGGCGAGCACCTGGACTTCCGGATCGTCGGGCGCAAGGCGCAGGGCCTGTTCGCAGGCCTCAGCGGCCCGCGTCGGGCTTTCAAGCTCGAGCCGCAAGAATGCAAGCAGCGTCCAGCCGTCGAGGCGGTCGGGGGCGCGGCTCACGGCGGTGGCGGCATCGCGCTCGGCGGCGCGTCGGAAACCGAGTTCCCGCTGCAAACGCGCGCGCACTAGGAGCAGCGAAGGATCCTCCGGAAACAGCACGAGACCGCGGTCCAGTAGGGCCAACGCGTCGTCTGCGCGCCCCAGGTGCTGCATGGCCTCGGCCGTCGCGACGTAGGCCCGCGCTGTCGGCACGCCCTCGCGCGCGCGAATGTGGTTCCAATGGGCCGCAGCGCGCTCCCAATCGCCGCGGGCGGTAGCCGCCTCGGCGCGTTCCCAGTCGACGGCGGACAGCGTTGCCGAGCGCGAGCTTTGGCACGCGCTCAGCGCGAGCACGAGGCCCACCAACGCGGCGAGGCCCGCTCCCGCGTTTTGGCGGTCGGCTCGACCCCACCCGGGGCCGCCGCGGCAATGGCTCACGTTGCGCATCGGTCGGGGCCGAAGGCCCACAGCTACCTATCGTAGTCCACGCACGGCGGTCCCAAATGGGAATGGCGTTTAGGACCCCGTGCATGCTGGGCTCTACACCCACAGGCGACGTGCGGGGCGACGGTTCGGCGGGGAGTTCTCGCACGGCTGCCCGGGCCGTGCCGTAACCTGTCGCGCTGCCCCCGGACGGCCCATGACCACGACGGCCCTGTTGCTCGACGTCGGCAACACCCTCATTTACGAAAGTCCTTCGCGCGCCGGAATCTATGCCGCCGCCGCCACCGGTCGTGGTGCGCCCGTCGAGGAGGAAACAATGCGCGAGCTGATGGCACGCGCCCATCGCGAACTCCCGCGCGTGGTCGACGGCCACTACCGCTACTCCGATGGCTGGTTCGCCGTGTTCGTCGAGCGCATCTTCGGCGGCTACCTCGGCCTCGACGCACCTTCGCGGGCGGGACTGCTCGAGCAGCTTTTCGAGCGCTTCGAGGACCCCGCAACCTTCCGGCTGTTCCCGGGAGCGGTGGAGCTTTTGACCTGGGCCCGCCGCGCGGGCCTCGCGGTCGGCGTGGTTTCGAACTGGAGCGCGCGTCTGCCACGCCTCCTGGAAGCGATCGACCTCGCCCGGCACCTTGACTTCGTCGTGTGCTCGGCGATCGAACGCACCGAAAAGCCCGAGCGCCGCATCTTCGAAATCGCCCTGGAACACGCCGGAGCGACACCCGCCGAGGCGGTCCACGCCGGCGACCATCCGGTGCGCGATGGCGCGGCGGCGAACCTCGGCCTTGAGGTCGTGCTGGTCGACCACTTCGGCGTGCACACGGGATCCAACTTGCCGCGCGTCGGAGATCTTGGCGCGCTGCGCGAGTGGCTCGAGGGAAGGGTCGGATGAGCCAAGCCGAGACCACCCGCCGCATCGGCGCCGCCCGGGAGAAGGTGGCGCTGCTCGTCGAACAACTCGGCCGCTCGTTTCTTGGCCACCGGGAGATCGTCGAGTTTTTGGCCCTTGCTGTGCTATGCGATGGGCATGTACTGCTCGAGGGCGCACCGGGCCTTGGGAAAACGACGCTCGTGCGTGCGCTCGCGTCCGCACTCGAGCTCGACTTTCAACGGATCCAGTGCACGCCGGACCTGATGCCCGGCGACGTGCTCGGCACCCGCATCCTCGAGGAACAGGACGGCACGAAGCGTTTTGTCCGCGTGCCGGGCCCGGTGTTCACGCATCTCCTGCTCGCCGACGAGATCAACCGCGCCACCCCGCGCACCCAGTCGGCGCTGCTCGAAGCGATGGCCGAGCGGCAGGTGACGCTGTACGGCGAGCGCATCGAACTTGAACGACCGTTTCTCGTCATCGCCACGCAGAACCCGATCGAGATGGAGGGCACGTACCCCTTGCCCGAAGCGCAGCTCGATCGCTTCCTCGTCGAACTCCAGCTCGGCGCGCCGAGTGAGGAGGACATCTTGCGTGTTCTCGTGTCGACCACGGGCGGCGACGGGGACCGCACCGGCCGCGCGATGACACGCGTGGAGCTGCTGGACATCCAAGATCTCGTGCGCGCGGTGCCGGCGCCCGAGTCGGTGCTGCGCTTCGCGGCGCGGACCGTCCTCGCCACCCATCCGCAACGGGAGGATTCTCCCGCCGCGGTGCGCCAGGGTTTGCGCTACGGCGCGAGCCCGCGGGGAGCCCAGGCCCTCGTCCTCTTGGCCAAGGCGCGGGCCCTGGTCGGCGGACGCCTGCACGCGTCGGTCGACGATGTCGCCGCCGTGGCGGCCCCCGCACTGCGCCACCGGCTGGTGCGCTCCTACGAGGGCGAAGCGCAGGGCTTGCTCCCCGACACGCTGGTGGAAATGGCCCTCGCCGCCGCGCGGCCACATTGATGGCGCGGGACAAAATGCGCGCGCCGATACAAGTCCAGTCCTTCTGCTCCTTCTTGCGATCACGAACACCATGGACTGCAACCTCGCTGTCTGCCAGACCAATCCGACACTGGGCAACCTGTCGGCCAACCTGGAAATGCACGTCGCGGCGGTCGACGCTGCGCGCGACAGCGGTGCGCAGATCGCGCTGTTCTGCGAGCTGTCCCTGACGGGTTATTTCCTAAAGGACCAAACCGCGGAGCTTGCGCTGACGGTGGACACGCCGTTTTTTGCGCCGCTGCTCGAGCGCTCCCACGGCATTTCGATCGCCTTCGGTTTTGCCGAGCGCGCGCGCGACGGACGCCTTTACAACTCGGTCGCCTTTGTCGAGGACGGGCGGGTGTTGCACGTGCACCGCAAGGTCCACCTCGTGTCGTACGGCATGTTCGATGAGGGCCGCGACTTCGGCGCGGGCGCTGGATTTACCGCGTTCAAGAGCCGTTTTGGGCACTTCGGGATCCTGATCTGTGAGGATTTTTGGCACTTGCCTGGGCCCTACCTCTACTTCTTGCAGGGGGTCGACGCGATGCTCGTCCCCAGTGCGAGTCCGGCGCGCGGAGTCTCCGAGCTCGACCGCGACGAGAGCGGTGCCGCGCGTTTGCGCTCCGGGACCGTGTGGCAACGTCTCCTCGAAGCCCGTGCGCTCCTGACACAGACCTACATCGTCCACGCGAACCGCGTAGGTTGGGAGGATGGCATCGGCTTTGGCGGCCAAAGCTCGGCCGTCGATCCCTTCGGTCGCGAACTCGGGCGACTGCCGCCGATCGAGAGCGGTCGGTTGGCCGTGCGACTGGACACAGGTGCCACGCGGCGTGCGCGCGTGCAAACCCCGCTGCGGCGCGACGAGAAAGTATGGCTGCTGCGCGAGGAGCTCGCGCGGCTCGAGCGCGAGGGACTCGTCTCGTGAGCGCCAGCGCTGCCGACGGAGGATTGCCGGAGCTCGACATCCAGCCCGAGCTGACCTGCGCTCTGCTCGTCGACTTCCTGCGCGAAGAAGTCGGTCAAGCGGGGTTTTCGCGCGCCCTCCTCGGGCTCTCGGGCGGAATCGATTCGGCAGTTTCCGCCGCGCTCGCGGCGCGCGCCTTTGGAGCGGCAAACGTGCTCGCGGTCAACATGCCCTACCGCACGTCCCATCCCGACAGCGCCGCACACGCAGGGCTCGTCGCGGATCGGCTCGGGCTGCCCGTGCGCGCCGTCGACATCAGCGCGATGGCGGACGGTTACATCGAGACGGCGGGCATCGCAGCGGGGACTTCGACGGCGGGAGCTTCCGCCGACACGTACGCGGTGCGGCGCGGGAACGTGTTTGCGCGCTGCCGGATGATCGTGCTCTATGACCTTTCCGTCGAGTGGCGCGGCCTGGTGGTGGGTACCAGCAACAAAACTGAGATGTTGCTCGGTTACTCCACGCAGTGGGGTGACGCGGCGCACGCGCTCAACCCCTTGGGCGACCTCTACAAACACCAGGTCTACCAACTCGCGCGTTATCTTGAGATCCCCGCCGAGCTGATCGACAAAGCGCCGTCGGCGGACCTCTTCGAAGGCCAGACCGACGAGCAGGAGCTCGGTTTCACTTACGCCGCGGCCGACCGCATCCTCGTGCGCATGGTCGACGAGCGTTACGGGGAGGACGAGCTCGTCGCGGAGGGTTTCGAGCGCGAGCTCGTGCGGCGCATCGCACGCAAAGTGGTGCTGAGCCAGTACAAACGGCTACCACCAGTGATCGCGAAGCTCGGTCAGCGCTCCATCAACCACGACTTCCGCTACCTCAGGGACTGGGGCATCTGAAGCGGGCGGCGGGCGCTTGCCCTTCCGCACGGACCCAGACTCACGCTTGCAGACGGCGAGCCAGCTCGTCGAGGTCGCAGTTGCCGATCTCGGTGCTCGCGATGGTGGGTTTTGTCGCAAACCGGCGCCGTTCGGCATCCGACAAAAAATCGGCCTTGTCCGAGAGCCGCCGCGGGGTTTGTGCGCGCGTCGGGCGCGGAACTTCGTCGTCGCCGCGGGCGAGCGCACCGAGCTTCTGGTTGAGGTCTTCGGGCAATCGCTCGCGTCGATCCAGGGCTAGCCGCGCACGCTTGCAGGTCGCCAGGGTCTCGCCGAGGTTTTTCTGGATCCGCTCGAGACGGCTGCGGTCTGAACCGGGTGTCTCTAGGGTCCGGCGCACCTTCGCACAGGCCACCTCGAGAACGGCGACCAGGCAATCCAGCTTGCGCCGCAATCGCTCGCGGTAAGCGGGGTCCTCAAGCTGCGTTTCGAAGTGCGGTTCGTCCTCGTGGCTCTGGCTCATGGATAGCGTTCCGTTCGGTTTGATCTCCGAACGAAAGTTACCCCGTGGTCCGGCGCCGTGTCGCCCCCACTGTGGATCGTTCCACCCCGCGCATCGGATGGGCCGCGCGGCGTGCTCTCCAAAGCCGGAATGAGCGCGGCGTCGAACCCCGACGGAGATTCCCCGCGGCGCGCTCACCACCTTCGATCCACCGCAGCCCCCGGTGGAAGAATTTTCCGCCCGGGGGCCGCGCGCGATCAACTCGCCGGCAGCTCGATCGGCGGCAGTTGAAGGATCAGCTCGAACTCCTTGAACTCCGCCACCTGGGCGCGCGCGCGCGTCACGACGAGCGTTTCGCCCGCTGCGTAGGGAAACGCGGGTCGCACGTCGGCGCGCACACCCTGGCAGCCCTTGGACTTGAGCTTGACCTGACCCTCGGGCACGAGCTCACGCAGCGCTGCCTCGCCCGCGCCGCCGATGAAGTTGCCGATCTCGAGCATCGCATCCTTGAGCGATCGGTCGAGGTCCCTTTGCTTGCGGTGCTGGGCCACCCCGTCGTCGGGGACCATCATCAGGTAACACCCAAGGCTGATGGCCTCCGGAAGCGGAAGGAGGAGGCATCCGTAACGGGACGAAACCTCCTGGCGCACCTCGAGCTTGAACGAGATGTGGACGACGCCCGCGCCCGCGACCCGCGCGTTGACACGACTCACATCCAGTTGGCGCGCCTGGAAGCCGCGGTCGATGACGGTCGACACGTCGTCGCAAATACGCTGCAGGACGGACGTTGCGACGCGCTGGTCGAAGCCGGTGTCGTGGGTGGTGGCGGACATGGCAGGGCAGTGGGTCGATCCCACGGTGTCGATCAGTGCACAGCCGCGGTTCTCGTTTCGGCGGCCCAAGAGAGATCGACAGTCAACAGGCCGCCACCCAAACCGCAGTCGACGGCGTGGTGTGCTTTCGAGTCCGGAAGCGCGGCCTCGACGGCACAGGCGGGTGTGCCGATGATCCAGCGGCCCAGGGGGTCGAACACACGCGTTTTCAGACCGCCGGCGAGCATGTTGGCGCATTCACCGACGGCGTCGAGGACTTCCTCGTCGGCGAGGGTGTCCGCTTCGTCCATCATCAAAAGCGCGATCGCAAGAGCGCGCGCCGCACCCGGATCGCAGCGCAGCGATACAACGCCGTCGCGATCGCCGTGCAACTCGATCCGCGCGACGAACCAGCGCGCCGCCGCGGCGGCGCGATCGCCGGCGGACGCGTCCGGGGGCGACACTTCGCGCGCCAACATCGTCGTGAAAATACCCTCTAGACTCTCGCGCAACCCTGCGTCGAGGGCGCTAGCATCGGGTCCGGCGCTGCCGGGCGCACTCTCAGCCAATGAGTCCCTCCAGAGCGGTCCGGATGCTCTCGGGCGTGAAGGGTTTCGTGACGTAGCCGTTGGCGCCGCTGTCCATCGCGGTTTGGATCATCGCGTCGCCCCCTTCGGTCGTGATCATCACGACGGGCAAGCTGACCTTGTCGCGTCGAGTGCGCACGGCCTTCAAGAAATCGATCCCGTTCATCTCCGGCATGTTGATGTCGGAGAGCACCATGGCGATGTCCGGATCGGCCACGAGGCGCTGCAGCCCTTCCTTACCGTTGCCCGCCTCTAGGATGTCGGAGACAGGGATTTCCGCCTGGCGCAGGACGCGCATGATGATCTTGCGCATGGTGGCGGAGTCGTCGATGATCAACATCTTCTTCATGGGGGCAGCTCCTCTTTGGGGACCGAAAGCGTGGATGCCTGCGCGCGACGCCCGAGCGCCTTGGCGCGGACCAACACTCGCGCTTCTTCGGGCGCCGCGGGAACGGCTGTTGAGCGGAAGGCGGATTTCCCCGCGCGGTCGCGCGCGGGTCGCACAAACCCTCTTGGCGGGCACGTCGCCGCCGCGCTCAACTGGTCCGGCGTGTGTGCACCAACGCGGTGCGGCGCAGCACTTCCCGAGCGAGCTCGGCCGGCGGTCCGATGAAGCTCGCCAACGAGCTTTGTACGATCTTGCCCGGCATGCCCCAAACCACGCTCGAAGCTTCGTCCTGCGCGAGGATGGGCGCCCCCTCGTCGGCCAATTCGAGGGAGCCGGCGTAGCCATCCTGCCCCATGCCCGTCAACACGACCGCCAGGGCACGGCCGCCGAACACACGCGCGGCTGAGCGGAACAGGACATCCGCTGCGGGCCGACAGGAACACTCGGGCGGGCCGTCATCGAGGGCAGTGGTGACGCGCCCTTCACCATCGCGGACCAGCACAAGATGGTGGTCACCGGGCGCGATGAAAACGACACCTGGGCTGAGGATCTCGCCGCCCCGGGCTTCGAGGAAGCGCAGCTCAAGCGTTTGATCGAGGCGGTCCGCGAAGATGCGCGTGAAGCGCGGCGGCATGTGCTGCACCACCGCGACGGGCAGCGGAAAACCCTGCGGGATGGCGCCAAAAAACTCCGCGAGCGCGTTGGGACCGCCCGTTGACGACGCAACGAGCAGGACCTCGGGGGGCAACGTGGGAGTGCTTGAGCGAAGCATCGGCGGCGTGGGGGACGCGGCAGGCAGTGCTGCGCGCGGCGTTTCGGCGCGCTCCGCGCGGGGCACGAACTGGGTCGCTGCGAGGCTTTGGCTGGCGGCCGCCGTCCCGAGGACGCTGGCGAGCCTGGGGATCAACTCGCTGCTCGCCCAGCGTTCGAACGCGGAGATGCCGCCATCCCGGGCGTGGCTCGCGAATGCATCGCTCGCGCCGTGCGCCATCCAAAGGTGCGCTTGCGCCTGCGCACCACCCCCTGGCGCGAGGATCGCGACGAGGCGCGCTCGCGGATATCGCCGGTGGAGCTGGGCGATGGCGTCGCGCGGTTCCGCGTCGAGCTCGACGGCATCGACGAGCACCAGCATCGGCGTCGCCGCCGAATGCGGGCGATCGACCAGCGCCTTGAACGTGGCCAACGACGCCGGAACTTCGAACACCCCCACGGCCTCGAGCGCCTGTCGGATGCGGGTACGCAGCGCGGGAGACGCGCTGACGACGATCACAAAGGTGCTATGCATCGGGGGTCGACTCACCCCTGTTTTCGGCCATCGGCGGCGCGCGGATCGAGGAAAATAACCCGCGTGCCGGTCCGATCGTCGACCGGGGAATAGCAACCCAGCGGGACTCCGGCGGCGCGGCCATTGAGCGCGCCGCCGGCGGTCCCTCGCTCTTAGGTGCGGAACCGCTCCACCAGGTTCTGCAGCGCGGCCGCCATCCGGGACAGCTCGGTCGAGGCCCGCTGGGTGTCGGCGGCGCCTTCGGAGGTGCTGTGCGCAGCTTCCGCGACACCACCGATGTTGGCGGCGATCTCCGAGCTTCCGCGCGCCGCTTCGGCCACGTTGCGCGCGATCTCGACCGTTGTCGCGTTCTGCTGCTCGACTGCCGACGCGATCGTCGTTTGGAGCTCGTTGATCTGGTTGATGATCGCCGAGATCTCGCCGATCGCCGTAACCGCCCCGCGGGTGTCGTTCTGGATCGCTTCGATCTTCGCACCGATGTCTTCGGTAGCCCGCGCCGTTTCCTTGGCGAGCTCCTTGACCTCGTTCGCGACGACCGCAAATCCCCGTCCTGCTTCACCGGCGCGAGCCGCCTCGATCGTCGCGTTGAGCGCAAGCAGATTGGTCTGCTGGGCGATCGACGTGATGACTTTGATCACCTTGCCGATCTCGGCGCTGCTGTCACCTAGTTTGCCGACAGTCACGTTGGTGTTCTCGGCGACGTCGACCGCCGAGAGCGCAACACGGGCCGCCTCCGAAGCACTGCGCGCGATCTCCTTGATGCTTGCGCCCATCTCTTCGGTTGCCGCGGCGACCGTCTGCACGCTGCGGCTGACTTCTTCTGCCGCACTGGCCACCGTGTTGGCCTGCTGACTGGTGCGGTCAGCGTTCTGGCCCATCTGGTTGCTGACGTTGCTCAGCTCCTCGGAGGACGCCGCCAGTCCCGCGGAGTTCTCCGCGATCTGCGCGAAGCTGTCCCGCAGCGTGCTGAACAGTTGGCGCAGCCCCTGGCAGAGTTGGCCGATGGCATCGTCACCCTGCACGTCGATCGTGTGCGTCAGGTCGCCGTTGGCCGCGTGCTTTACCGCGACCAGGATCGAATCGACCTTTTCCGCGAGCTCGCGCGCCCCGCGTTGCTCGCGTTCGGCCATCTCACGTGAATTGCGCTCGATGGCGAGCTTCTCGGTCACCAATTCCCAGCACACCATGGGACCCATGTAGACCCCCTTGTTGTCAAAGATCGGGCTAACGAGCAGGTCCAAGGTCTCCGGTCCCACGCCGATCTGCGCCCGGTGCGGAAGGTTCTTCGGATCCGCCAGCATGCGCCGCTGGTGTGCGGGGTTCTTGTGGAACACGTCGATCGATGCACCCAGGAACTTGTCGGGCGGGATCGGAAGGTGCTCCTCGATCTTGCGCAAGGTCGTGAGCGATGCGGGATTCAAGTAACGCAGGACGAGGTCGCGGTCGGCGTACATCATGTTGATCGGTGCGTTCTCCATCATCGAACGCACGCGCGCCATATCGCGCTCCAGCGCGACCTTTTCGGTGCTGACCTGCCAGGTCAGCATCGGCCCGATGTACTCGCCCGATTCGTCGTAGATCGCGCTCACGAGCAGGTCGAGGATCTCATCACCCAACTCAATGCGTGCGGAGTGCGGCAGGTTCTTCGGATCCGCGAGCAGGCGGCGCTGCATGCTCGGGTTCTTGTGGAAGATGTCGATCGACTTTCCCAACAGATCGTCCACCGAACAGGGCAGAAGGTGCTCGAGCTTGGTGAGCGTTTGACGGGATGCCGGGTTCAGGTAGCGCATGATCAGGTCCCGGTCGGCGAAGATCACCGCGGTCGGCGAGCTTTCCGTCAGGGCCTGCATGAAGCTTTGCTTCCCGCCGGTCGACTCGGCCGAAGCGCCCAGCACCTTCACCAGGGATTCGATCAACTCCCGTTGGCCGTCCGCGAGTGCCAACGGTTGGGTCCCCGCGAACACGACCACGCCGATGTAGACGCCGTGGCTCTGCAAGGGCACCGCCAACGCCGAAGCAAATCCTGATTTCGCCAGCTCCGCGCCGTAGGGTGTGCCCTCGGACGCCGGATGTGCGCACTCGACGGTCGACTGATCCCTGTACGCGCGCCCCACGAACGACTCACCCTTGCGCAGCGATGCGCGCTCCCCATAGTCGGCGAGAGAACGCGAGCTGAGGCCCACGGCGCTGTCGTGGCGCAAAACCGAGTTGTCCGCCGACCAGCTCCAGTAGGACGCGTGCTGGAAACCAAGGCTGTCGCGGATCGATTCGAGACCCGCGCTGACCCGCGCATCGAAGTCGGGGCAGCGGCTGAGGTCGTCCAAAAGGCGCATCAACAACGCGACGTCCGATCGCACCGTGTCCGATCGCACAGTGTCCGATAGCACCGTGGACGGGGCCGATGCGCTGAGCTCGACGGAAGACGGGGGCAGTTTCTGATTCGGGATCATGGGGTGCAGGTGCGCTGGGCGCGGGACGTTGGGGGTTGCCAGGGACTCGCGGCGGGGAAACCCACGACACACCACGAGGTATTTGGACAAGCGTCTATCGGTCGACGGTCGGGGCGCGCCCTAGTGGATTCCCCTGGCCTTCCCCAGCGGATCCCGTACGCGGGCGAAGCGCGGGGTTGGGAGGCCCCGAAAAACACCGACGGCCCCGCTCCCCCTATGGCGGGGAAGCGAGGCCGCAAAGGAGGCCCTTCGCTCGCTTTCACTACGGCTCAAAGACCGGGGGCTTCGGCACCGGGCGCCGCGATGGCGCGCTCTGCGTCCAGAATGAGCATTAGGCGGTTGTCGAGCTTCACGACACCACGGATGAGCTTCTGCCCGTCGTCCGCCAGGGTCGGCGGCGCCGCTTCGAGCCACTCGTCCTCCACGTCGACGACATCGCCAATCTCGTCCACGAGGAGGCTGACTGCCCCTTCGGGCGTCCGCACCACGACGTTCATCGGATCGCGCCCCGCTTCACGCGCGGGGAGCTCCAGCCGGCGACGCAGATCGATCGCTGTGACGATTTGTCCGCGCAGGTTGATCAGCCCTTCGACCATGCGCGGCGCGAGGGGCACGCGGGTCATCTCCTGGTAACGCAAGACCTCTTGGACACGTTCGACCTCTACGCCGAGGAAGAGGTCGGCCAGTTGGAAAGTGCAGTACTGCTGACGGGTGTTCATGGTGTCGTTGGGAAGAGTGGTATTCAGCTTTGGCCGACGAGGGCACCGTGGCGCGCCACGATCGCCGCGACGTCGATCAGGTCGGTGACACGGCCTTGGACCACGGCGCGGCCCTTGTATCCAACCACGGAACCGGCACCCTGGATGTCGAGCTTCTCCTCGACGATGTCGAGGATTCGATCGACAACGATGCCCACTTGGTGTTTGCCGTCCGAGTGCACCACCACCTGGAGCGTTTCCTCCGCGTCCGACCCCAGCCGCTCGCAGCCGACCTCGTCCGACAGCCAAAGCAGTGGCATGATCTCGCCCCTGTACTGCACGACCTGGCGCCCGGCGGTCCATTCGATCGAATCCCGCGGGAGTTCCTCGAGCCGTGCCACATCGGTGAGCGGGATCGCCGTGCAGCCCCGCGATCCCACTTGAACGAGCAGCAGGGTGTGGCGTTTTTCCTCGGCGCGCTCTTCGGTTTCGGCCTGTTTGCTGAGCGCCCGTTCGCAGCGCTCCCCCACGACACGCGCCATGCGCGCGATGCCGAGGATGTCGAGGATCAACGCGACACGACCATCGCCCATGATCGTCGAACCCGCGTAGGCCGCAATGCCCTTGAGGTGTTTGCCGAGCGGTTTGACAACGATCTCCTCCGTATCGTTGATCTCGTCGACCACCAAGCCGAACTGGCGGCCATCCGCCTGCAGGATGACGATGTTGACGACGTCCGGTTCGCCCGCACCCGGCACCTTGAGTTGGCGGTTGAGCAGGACCAAGGGAAGAAGCGTGCCACGCAGCCGGTATACGGGCACACCGCGGATGTACTCGATGCGCTTTTTCGCCTGTTCGCCCTCGAGCCGCACCAGTTCGAGCAGGCTCACCTGCGGAATGGCGTAACGGGCGCCGCCCGAGCTGACGACGAGTGCGGGAATGATGGCGAGCGTGAGTGGAATCTTGATGCGCAGCGTCGTGCCATGGCCGTGCACACTCGACAGCTCGACGGTGCCGCCGATGCGCTCGATGTTCGTGCGCACGACATCCATGCCAACTCCGCGGCCTGAGATGTTGGTCACGGCCGCCGCGGTCGAAAAACCGGGCAAAAACACCATCTGGACAACGTCGCGCTCGGAGAGCTTGGCCGCCTGCTCCGCTGTTACGAGGCCCTTCTCGATGGCCTTTGCCTTGAGGCGCTCGACGCTCAATCCAGCGCCATCGTCCGCGATCTCGATGTTGACCTGACCGCCCTCGTGGAATGCGTGCAGCCTGAGCACGCCTTCCGCCGGTTTGCCCGCGGCGGTACGGCGATCGGGGAGCTCAATGCCGTGGTCGATCGCGTTGCGGACGATGTGAGTGAGGGGATCCTTGATCGCTTCGATGATGGTTTTGTCGAGCTCGGTCTCCTCGCCCTCCATTTCGATGCGCACCCGCTTGCCACAGGCGTGGGCGAGGTCGCGCACGACACGCGGGAACTTGCCCCACACGTTGCCGATCGGCTGCATGCGTGTTTTCATCACGCCTTCTTGCAGCTCGGTCGTGATGAGGTTGAGGCGCTGGCACGTCGCGAGGAACACCGAATCGTCCTGCGTTGTCGTGTGCTGCAGGATTTGATTGCGTGCGAGGACAAGTTCGCCCACGAGGTTCATCAGGCTGTCGAGCAGCACGACGTCGACGCGGATCGTGCTGTCGGTGACCGCACCTCCCGCGACCGCCCGGTGCACATCGTCGGCGGGACCGGCGGATGCGACGGGTGTCGCGGATGCAGCGGCCGCGGCGCGCTGCACAGGATCCCACTGGGGCTCCGCTTGGGCCACAGCCGTCGCAGGCGCAGGCTCGCGGGCGGGTAGTGCGGGAAGCGGGACGGTGCTGTGGGCTGGCGCGGCCCCTGCAGCACGGAGCGCGTTGTGCTGCAGCTTGGCGAGCAGAGCGATCACGTCCGCGTAATCCTTGTCGCCGTCGTTGCCCGCGGCTTCCACCGCAGTCAACATCGAGCGGATCGCGTCGACCGCCTGGAGCAGCGCGGTGGTGATCGCGGGATCCAAGGCGAACTCGCCGTCGCGCAACTTGCTGAGGAGGTTTTCACCGGCGTGGGCGACCTTTTCGAGGCGGCTGAACCCGAGGAAGCCGCACGTGCCTTTGATCGTGTGGATCGTCCGAAAAATGCTGCTCAGCGTGTCACGCGAGTTCGGTTCCTTCTCCAGTTGGACCAGATCGCGATCCAGCCGATCGAGTCCCTCGTGACTCTCGACCAGGAAGTCGTTAACGACGTCGTCAAACTCGTTCATTGCGGGGCTCAAGGGGGAGGTGCGTGACTTTGGACCGCGGGTTGCATCGGTGTCGACGTTGCGCGGGCAATCGGGGGGAACCCGAAGGAGTGGATCGTCGTTTGGCGGCTGCGGCTTGAGCCCGCCTCTGCCTGCACCCCCGGCATTTCCCGAGGACCGTTCGCCGCTCGCGCGGTCAAGCCGCCCGGCGCTGGTGCAGAACGACCCGCATCCGGCTGCCGCGGGACTCTAGTCGCGCTTCCGCAACGGGGCTGCTGCCCACCACCGTCACGCGGTAGTCGCCCCCTTCGGTCACGGTGGGCAGGGAGAGCTGCGATCCGCTAGCAATACAGCCTTTCAGGCTTCCCGCCAGTTGGTTGGCGAGCTCACCGAGCGCGTCGCTCATCTCGTCCCGGCCGGCGTGGTCCTCCTCCACGAGGAACATAGCCGCCGCGGCGGAGCGCGCGAGGCTGACCGGCACCTCCAGGGTGAGCGCGCCTTGCCATGGGCCCGAGATGCCCACGTAGGCGACGAGCGACGCCACACGCTCGAGGTCGCAGGCGTCCTCGACCGCTGTGGCACTAAAACCGAGGGTCAGCTCGAGAACTTGGATGACGGACTCCGCGATGGTCGCACTGGTCGGAATCACTTGAAACCCCCGGTTTGGAGTCGATAGAAGGTCGATCCCTGGGAGCGGACCGCCGTGAAGTTGTCGTCGAGACCGAGCGTCGATTCCGCTCCTCCAAGGAGCAGCGTTCCATCGGGCCGCAGCGTTTTGCGGATCTTTCCGAGGATCGCCGTTTTCGTCGGTTGATCGAAGTAGATGAGCACATTGCGGATGAAAACGATGTCCATCGGTTCCATCGCGGCCCAGGGCTCGATCAGGTTCATCTCCTTAAACTGCACGCGCGCGCGCAGCTCCGGCTTGATCTGCCACTTGCCTCCCTGCCCGTCGAAGTACCGCACCAGCATCTGGGCCGGAAGTCCGCGATTGACCTCAAACTGGGTGTAGATGCCCGCCCGAGCCTTGCCGAGGACTTCGTTCGAGATGTCCGTCGCGACGAAATTGATGCGCCAGTCGCGCAGCTCCGGAAAGTGCTGATCGATCATCATCAGCACGGAGTACGGTTCTTGGCCGGTCGAGGCCGCGGCGCACCACATCGAAATCGTGCGTGTCGAGCGCCGCGCCGCGATCAGGTTGGGCAGCAGCTCGAGCCGCAGCAGGTCGAAAGGTTTCAGGTCGCGAAAGAACGACGTCTCGTTGGTCGTCATCGCCTCGACGACCGCGCCTTCGAGCTCTCGCGCGCCCCCTTGCCGCAGGGTGCGGATGAGGCTGGCGATCGATTCGAGTCCTTCCTTCTGGACGACGTGGCTGAGTCGGGTCTCCGCGAGATACTCCTTGCCGGCGTCCATCACGATGGCCGAACGGCGGCGGACGAAGTCGCTGATGAACGCGAAGTCTTCGACCGACAGGCTGCGCGGTTTGGGCGGGGCGAGGCCCTCGCCGCTTCCCGCGATGGGTTGCTGCATGGTTGGATCCTCAGGCGGCGCGCTGGCCAAGGCCCAGCAGCGCGAGCTTCTCGGCGATGACGTCGCGGGTGAAGGGCTTCATGACGTACTCGTCGGCTCCCGCTTCGAGCGCCTTCACAACCCGCGCGAGCTCGGTTTCCGTCGTGACCATCATCAGCTTCATCCGCGACCACGCCGGTTCTGCGCGCGCCGCTTGGACAAACTGAAGCCCGTCCATCTCGGGCATGTTCCAGTCGACGAGCGCGAGGTCCATGGGCCCCTCGCGTTGGAGGACCGCGAGCGCCTCGAGGCCATTTGCCGCGTCCAGGGTCTCGAAACCCAACTCGGTCAGCGTTCGGGACAGGATGAGCCGAATGGCTCGCGAATCGTCGATCACGAGAGCGCGCATGGGCGGATCGGGGCGGGGGTGGCGAAGGCCCGTCGCGGGAGCGCGAACGGGGGGAGCCCCCTAGATCGTCCGTCACTGCGCCTAAGCTTGACCCTTAGCCTCGGCGCCCATTCGGCAGCCGAGCAACCCGCTACCGCTCCAGCGCCGCAAGGCGATGGGCCAGAAGGCAACTGACAGCTACTTCGCTTGGGTCGTGCCGATCCTTTCCCAAGCTACCGCTCCAGCGCCGCAAGGCGATGGGCCAGAAGGCAACTGACAGCTACTTCGCTTGGGTCGTGCCGATCCTTTCCCAAGCTGCCGCTCCAGCGCCGCAAGGCGATGGGCCAGAAGGCAACTGACAGCTACTTCGCTTGGGTCGTGCCGATCCTTTCCCAAGCTGTCACCCGTCGAACACCGACTCGACCATCCACTGGAGGTCTTCCAGGGGGAGTCGTCCCAGGGTGATCACGTGGCGACCTTCGGTTTCACCCTGGAGCAGTTGGATGCCCGCGATCCGGATCGTTGTCAGATGCGGTTCGGGGCCGGCGCTCGTCCCGGGGTTCGAGACTCCGAAAGTGCCCCAGGCGCCACTCGCCGCGGTCGCCACGGCCAGCGACTGGGACTTGGGCCGCGTGACGTAGAACGCGACATCGATCCCGTCGGTGTAGGTTGCCTTCAGCCAGATGTGGCCCGCGGGATCCTCGATCTTCGCGGTCGCGAGCAGGTGATACCCGTCGGGGAGGATTCCGGGGAGATCCGCCGAGAAGCCGAGAACTGCGTCCAGTTCCCGCCCGGGCGGCAGGACGACCTCATCGTTGGAGAACGTGTGCGGCGTCATGGTCGCGGGCGCTCCCATTTCGATCGATTCGTACTCCATCCACGCGAGGAGCGCGCCGTCGCCGCCGCTCGTCCGCGCCGATAGGACGAGTCCCGTCTGCGCGTCGATCGCAAGATCGTGGCGGATCGGTTCGCCGATCTTGCGAACGAGCTGGAGACCCACGGCAGGGCGGCCCGCGACCGCGAGCAAATTGCCAAACGCCGCCACCGTGAAGTTCTCGATGACGAGCGCGATGTCGCGAAACTGGACGTCGCGGTAGCGCTGGTAGAAACCGGCGCGGATGTCCTGTTGCAGTTGGAACTGAGGCCAGTTGATCGGCGCGTTCGACATCAACTGCGTCGTGCGAAGGTCGAACCGGCCCTGGCCGTCGATCTCCACTCGCTCGCGGTAGACGAAGGACTGCGGCGCGCTGCCACCGGCCGGGTCGCCGCTCAGATCACCGTGCCAATGGAATTCCACCCGACGGTTGCCCGTGTGCGCGACCGCGAGCGGAGCCACCTGAACCTGCGTCAGAATCTGCCCCAGCAACTCCTGCGAAGCGGCGTCCAACTGCACCGATTCCCCACACCCCAGGGGGAGCAGCGCAGCGGCCGACAGTGCAAGTTTGAGGAGGAGTTTCATGGTCAGCGCCCCCGCAAGGGAGCGTTGTTGCGGGCGGGACTCAGCGCGGTCGCGCCTGCGGGGTGATCAACGCAACGGGCATGCCGCCCGCCAGGGATTCGGCGAAGGCACGCGCGAGCGGGTCGAGCTCTGCCAGCGAGGTCGCATGCACGACCTGCAGGCGCAGCGGCGGGCGGTCGGCGCGCGAGATGGCGGTCCCCGGCGCGGCTACGACCTCAGATGCCGCCGGAGGGCGTGCGATCCAGACGACGATCGTCAACGCCACCGCACCCATCGCCGCGGCGACGACGCCCGCGACACGCCGCGAGGTGTGGCGGGGTGCCAGGTCGATGGATGCAAAGAGCTCCCCGGGTGCTCGCTGCTTCGGCAATCCGCCCACGGCGCGGCGGACAGACGCGGCCAACGGCGACGCGATTTCCTCGGCCACGAGGCGTTCTAGTACGGCCGGCGCGTTGTACCGCGGCAGACGTGACAACGCGCGCTCGAGGGGCGCGGTGTGCAGGGACGCTTGCACCAGGGCGTCGAGTCCGACGGGCGCCCGGCGGCGGGAGAGACCGCTGAGCAACTCGGCGCGCGCCGCATCGCGCAACGCGCGCGCCCGGCAGCCAGGACAAGCGCCCCCTTGGGCGGCGCTCCCCACGGAGCCGCTCACCATATTCGCGGACGCCGCCATGGCCGCCGACGCCGTCGCACCTGACGTCAGGCTATCCGCCGGGGCGCCTGTGGCGTCGGCTGCAACGGAGCAGGTGCAGCGCAGAGGGTCGTGGGCGGGTTCCATGGTGGTGGGTGGGTTTGGTGAGGACGGGCGCGCAAGCGTGCCCTCATCCGAGATAGTGCTGATCGAGGGTCGGTGCCAACTCGCGGTCGAGCGCCGCGTGGGCGCGCGCGAGGCGGGACTTCACGGTGCCGAGCGAGATTTGCAGCGTTTCGGCGATCTCGTCGTAGGAAAGGCTCTCCGTGTACCGCAGCACCGTGATGGCGCGCAGCTTCGGGCTGAGCGTGTCGATCGCCCGTTGGACCTCGACTTCGAGCTCATGCCGCGACGCGCTGTGTATCGGCATCTCGATCGAGTCGTCCGACAGGTCGAACCGCGCGGACCCTTCCCCGTCCAAGCCCGCGTCGAGGGACGTCAACTTCCGATGCTGGCTGCGCCGCTTGAGGTCGATGCTGGCGTTCACGGCGATGCGGTATACCCAGGAACTGAAACGGGATTGGAAGCGGAAGTCCGCGATCTTCCGGTGGAGCGTCCCGAACGTCTCCTGAGAGGCGTCAAGGGCGTCGGTGGCGTTGCCCGTAATGCGATAACAAACATTATACACCCGGTCCTTGAACCGCTCATAGAGCGCCCGAAAAGGTCCTTCCAACCCCGCATCGGGGTCCTGCTGGCAGGCCAGCACGAGGTCATGGTCCGGGTCGGGCTTCAAGGGAGCTTGCGATGGAAGGCGCGGGTTGAGACGCGGCGGGTTCGCGGGGGGTTCCACGGCGACTGCCTTCCGTTGCCCGTCTTCCCATCCAACAGGCTTGCAAACCGTGTCCGCTGCCTCCAAAGAGTCCAGGCCAAGCTCCCCGCATCCGGGACTTTCACCCGGCGTATACCTCAAAGTTCCCTAACTCCGTCCGTCGCGGTGACGTCACGCGCTGCCGCTCCGGTCTTGGTCCCGGTCTGCAGCGGGGCCGCGCGATCGCTCGCGCGGCGGGCCCGAAACGGGGTAGCCCCCTCAACCCAGAGTTCCCGCACCCCAGGCGCGGACCGCCGTTTAGCCGCCGATCAGCGCGAGCGGGTCGAACATCTCGAACTCCGTCCCGGTCTTCAGTTGGCAGAGGCTCGAGCAGTAGCCGTCGGCCAAGGCGCATTCCGCCGACGTGACCTCGTACACCAGCATTGAGCCCGCCGACCCACCCAGGGCCGCGAGCTGGAAACAGAGCTGGCCGGGGAACATCGTTCCGCCGATCTCTTCGGCGGGCTGGAGCGGGCGGTAAACCGAGCCGCTTCCCAGGTACCCCAATCCGACCTCTTGGGCGTCGACGATCTCCTGCAGGATGCCGTCCGCGAATACCAGGTTGACACCGTGAGCGTCGAGGATCGGTTTCGATCCGGACCCGGCGCCTCCGGTCGCGGCTTCGGCGACGGTCGCGAAAAAACTTGCAGAGCCCAGCTTAGCCATCACCCAGACGGGAATCGTGGTGGTCACCGCGATCACGGAGTCGAAGGGAATGTGCGGGTGGAACGTGAAAGTAGCGCCCGCGAGAAACAGATTCGGGTCGATCGGGATCGTCTCGCCCTGGGTGTGGAGGTAGAGCCTGTAATCTGTCGTCGAGATTTCCCCGCCCGGTAGGTAGAAGAGCTGAGTCAACCGCATCAGGCCGCCCGCGGAGTGGGCGAAGAGCCGCACCGACCGGTCGTACGATGTGGGGAAGGACGCGTACTGGACCGGGGAGCTCCCAAGGGTGTACTCCAGCATGTCGGAGTAACCATCCCCGTCGCTGTCCGCGCTGAGCGGGTTCGTCTTCAGGATTTGCTCGAGGACGTCCGACAGCCCGTCCCCGTCACTATCCACTTCCGCGCCGCCGCTCGTCCCTGCGGGCCCCGCCTTGAGCGACCCTGCCGGCGAGAGGTTGAGGCCCAGCCCCGCGGCCACGGCCGCGAGGAGACAGCTTGCAACGCCCACTCCCAAGAGGCCTCCGCGGGGAGCAACCGCCGTGCGAGCGTCGGAATCAGCGTTCAAGTCCGAGGGGGTGGTCGAGTGGCTCATGGCGGTCGTGCGGGGGAGAGACCTCGCGGGGTAGCGTCCGGCCAGCTCGGGTCGGGGCGCGTCCCCGGATTGTAGTTCCCCCCTTCGAACCTGTAACCGGCAATCGCTCCCCACCCCCACGGCCCCCGCGCCATGGGGCGCCGGCCCCCACCCGTAGGCCCCGATCCCGCGCGCCGGGGTGGCCCGCGCCGGCACTTGTGGCCGGGCGTTCGTCCCAGCATACTCCGCCCCCTTCACCGGCGCCGGTAGCTCAGCTGGATAGAGCGTTGGCCTCCGAAGCCAAAGGTCACAGGTTCGAATCCTGTCCGGCGTACCACTTCTTCCAGGGGCGGTACTTCGAGGGGCGGCGCGGCGGCTGCCGCGGCCGGGTGGCGCGGCGGCTGCCGCGGCCGGGTGGCGCGGCGGCTGCCGCCGCGGGGTGGCCCGGCGGCCCAGCCGTGGGACCCAGGCCCCACGGCCGACTGCCTGAGCCTGGGCCGGGAAAAGCCCGACCCCCCAGGACACGGTTCTCAGTCCATGTGCGCGATCACGCGCTCATCGCCCATTTGGAGCTTGAGCGCGAGGTTCGTTCCGCGCTTCGTGAAGCGGTCGACGAACCGGGCGAAGACCACCTGGTAGACACGCAGGAGCCCCTTGGTGGCGAGGCGGATGACGAAGTCAACCGACGCCCAATAGCGCGGGCCGCTGAGTCCCTGGGCGTGGGCGTAGAGCTTGGCTTGCTCGGCCACCAGGTACTCCGACCACAGCATGTACATGACGAGGAACGGCTTCATCAGCCAGCGCTGGCGGATGAGGCGCGGAACGATCGGCATCAACCAGGGGAAGCGCACGACGATCGGGAACAGCTTGTGCAGGTTCTCGATCTGGTGCTTGTATTCGAACTCGATCGACGACGTGCGGTTGAACTTCTGCGGGAAGTCGTCGTACCCGGCGACGGCGTACCCCATGTCCTTCGTCATGTCGGCGATGTCGAACTCGGGGTAGGGCTGCATGATCGAAACCAGCGGGTGGTCGGCCTTGCACTCGACGTTGAGGCGCAGCGTGTCGAGCTCGTCCTCCATCGTCCCACCCGGGCCGCCGAGCATGTTGAGCGTGCCCAGGCGGATGCCGTGTTTCTTGATCCACTTGGCCGCGTCGGTGAGCTGCTGGCGCGTCGTGTTCTTGCGGAACACCGCGTTGCGCACGTAGTCGCTCGCCGCTTCGATCGCGATCCGCGCGTACACACACCCGGCGTGCTTGAGCAGCTCAATGTGGCGTTCGGTGGTCATGTTCGCCATCAGGATGACGTCGAACGGCAGGCCGACTTCCTTCGGATAGCGCTCGCAGAACTCCTCGAGCCAGGCGTTGTTCATGTTGAAGATGTCGTCGACGAAGTGGACGAACTTCAACGGGTACTTGGCCTTCACCGCGATCAGCTCCGCGATGACGTGGTCGACCGAGCGCTTGCGGACGTACTCCTTGTTCTTCGCGCCGTAGATCTTGCCCTTCCACGCGTGGTGGAAGCAGAACGAGCAGTTCATCGGGCAGCCGCGCTGGGTCACGAACACCTTGCGGTCCGTGTTGCGGTAGATCTCACCCGCTTCGTAGATGATGTCGCGGTCGGGGAAACCGAGCGCATCGAGGCTCGGCGCCAGCGGGCGCTGGCAGTTTTTGATCGCCTCACCACCCTTCGGGTTCTTGAACCAGAAGTTGGCGGTGTCGGTGACGTCCTGGCCCGACTGCATCTTGTTCAGAAGCTCGGCCATCGCCAGCTCCCCTTCTCCGCGGCAAACGGCGTCGAAGTCGCCCTGCTCCAGGTATTCGGGGCTGAAAGTCGGGTGCGGACCCCCGGCGATCGAGAACACCTTGGGCAGGACATCCTTGACCTTGCGGTTGATGTCCGCGAAGTAAAGGTGCATGCCGGTCGTGACGCTGAAGCACACGACGTCCGGGTTGTAGGCAACGAGCTTTTGCACCCACTCGCGGTCCGGGATGAACAACGCCTTGGCATCGTGGCCTGCGTCCTTGATGGCGCGGCTTAGCCACATGATCCCCAGCATTTCCTGCGCGAGGTACTCGTCGATGAACAGGACCTTCATAGCGTGATTCTCAGGCGTGTTGCGCGGGGCGCGGCGAGGGGCGGGAAGGGCGGGCAACCGGCCTCCCGTGCACGGAAGGTTCGAAGGACTCGGGGCCGCGCCAGTGCGGATTCCTAGGAAGTGTACCCGAGGGTCCTGTCGGCCGCAGGCGCTTGGCAAAGTCAGCAACCGGCGGAAAATCGACGCTCCGTCGCCCCGCGGGGCCATCCGCAGGGGGTTGTCCCCGTGGCGCTGGCGCGGGCCGTAGCCCCCGGCAGGGCCCGGTGGCCAGTTCCCCGGTCGTGGTATCGTCCCGGCCATGAGGGTTTTGCGCGGTGCCGTGCGGGTTTTTCTGACCCTCCTTCCTGCCGCCGCGGCCCTGACCGCCGCGGAAGTTGTCCTCCTGGGACTCGGTCTTGGGGGAACGCCAGCCCTCACTTCGCGAGGTTTTGACGCGGCCGCCGCCTACATCGTGCCCGACCCCGCCCGGCCGGGGGGGTGGCGCACCCAAATGTTCGATGGAACCGCCCCCGAACGGGAGGTGCCCCCGCGCGACCCCGCCAAGCACCGCGTGCTGCTTTTTGGGGGGTCCAACACGGGCGGATTCCCCCCTGCGGCCCTCGCGTTTGCGCTCGACCACGGGACCGATGCGTCGACCCCGCGCGCCGAGGTCATCAACCTTGGCCGGGCCGGTTACGGCAGCGGGCGCGTCGCCATCCTCTTCGAGCAGGCGCTGGCTCTCAAGCCGCAGTCGGTGGTGATCTACGCGGGCCACAACGAGTTCGTCGAAGCGGGCTTCGAGGCCGAGGTTGCGGAACACCTGTCGCCGACCCTGCGAAAGGCCGCCACGGCGGCCACTGGCCTGCGCACGTTCAACGCGCTGTGCGACGCCATCCGCGCGGGTGGAGGAGCGCCCCAATCGAATCCGACACCCAAAGCGTGGAGCGGTGAGTTCGAGCGCTTCAAGGACTTCACCTACGACCAGACGCTGGCGCAGCTCGAGCAATATCGCGCCAACTTGACCACGATGTGCCGCATGGCGCGCGAGCGCGGAATCGATGTGGTGATCTGCACCGTCATCTCCAATCCGCTTGCGCCGCCCTTCTCGAGCACCTGGCCGCCCGAGTTGTCCGAGGCCAACCGTCGCCGTGCACGTCTCGAACTGTTCGCTGCGCACGAGGCGTTTCCGAAGCGCTTCGCAGCGGTGATCGCCGACGCACCCGCCGACCGCACGCACGCGCAGGATTGGCGTCGGCCGGCGCGCCCCTTGCCGCCCGATGGGAAAGTACCAACCCTGCGCGAGTGGCCCTCACCCGTGCGCGGTGGGTACCACCTGATCCCGCCACCCGAACACTGGTCGGACCTCGCGCGTGAGCTTGCGATCGCCCACGAAGCATTTTTTGCGCGTGTTTTGACCGACGCGGAGCGTGTGGCGCTCGAAACCGCGCGGTCTCACTTGGAAACGGCGCTTGCGATCGTTCCGGACCACCCGGCGGGTAATTTCCGGCTCGGCGCCGCGCGTTGGCTTTTGGGTGACGATCAAGGTGCGCGTGACGCTTTCGCGAATGCCGCGCGTTTCGATCGCGCACCGCGCAAGGGCAGCGACGCCACCAACGAGATTGTCGAAGCCGTGGCCGCAAGCGTCGAAGGTGTCCGCTTCTTTGATGCCGCAGCCCTGTATGCGCAGCGCGCTCCAAACGGCTTGATCGGATTGGAACTGATGAAGGACGAGTGCCACCTCCACGAGCGGGGGTACCGTGTACTGATGCACGACCTCGCGGATTTCATGCGCGGCCGCGCGCCGGAGGAAGGCCTGTGATGAAACGGATCGCCACCTTCTTGCGCGAACGCCCGCTGCGGTGGATCGCGCCGATCGTGCTAGTGTTCGGCGGCCTCGCATGGCTCGCCTGGAAAACTGTGCAGGTGCCCGCGCTGCCCTTCACGTACCGCGTCGACTTCCCTTAGGAAGAGGACGGTGGCGGCGCGCACAGGGCGCTCCAGTACTCCGGGCCAGGCGCGTCGCAAACGAGCGTCTCCTTGGCTCGCTTTGTCAGCCTTTTGAGCGCGCATTCGGCACGCAGCGCCAGCAGCCGGTCGCCGAGCGCGACCTGGTACACGAGTTCGAAGGGCCCGCGGCCGCGCAGGGCTTTGGCACCACGTCCGCTGCTGTGCCGCGCGCAACGCTGCTCGACGTCCGTGCTGATGCCCGTGTAGAGCGCGCCAGTGTGCGTGCGCACGACGTAGAGCGACCAACGCGCGAGCGGCTTGTCCGCGGGCGGCGACTGAGGCTTGGTGCCGTCCGATCTCACGGCTGCGCGGAGCGCACCATCGGCGTAGAGCGCGCGAGCTCGATGCCCGCCGCCTGCGCGAGGGTCTCCTCGACCAGTGGGAACGTCGCCGCGCGCGTGAACTGCTTGGCCTTGGCGCGCCCCGCCGCTGCGTACCGCGCACGCAGCTCGCCATCGCCGAGAAGGCGCAGAATCGCTGCGCGCAGGCCTGCATCGTCCCCCGGCGGAACGAGCAGGCCGTTCACTTCGTGCTCGACCACTTCGGGATTGCCGCACACACCCGTCGCGATCGCCGGTGTGCCGAGCGTGATGACCTCGAGCAGAGTGTGGCTCAGCCCCTCGTACTCCGAGTTGAGCACGAACACATCGGCCGCGCGGATGAACAGCGGGATCTTCGCGTGCGGCACGTTGCCGAGGAACTTCACGCGGTGCGCCATTTTGAGCTCGTTCGCGAGGGCCTGCCAAGGCTCGAGCATGTCTCCGTCGCCCGCGACGAGCAGCACGGCGTTCTCAGGGCCGTCTGCCAGCGCACGCAGGATGCCGTCGACGCGCTTCCAAACCATGAGGCGGCAGATCGTCAGCACATAGCGCTGCGCTGGGTCGAGCCCCAGCGCGACCTTCGCCGCGTGCGGCGTTTCGGACACCGATTCGGCGCCGGGCCCGTGGTGCGCGTTGTGGATCAAGCGCACCTTGTCCGGAGCTTGGCCGTAGCGCTGGATTGCGATTTGCCGCAAAAACTCGCTGCACGAGATGATGCGCTCGCACCATCCCCACCAGATCTTTTGCAGCGCTCGCGCAAGTTTGACCGCGGCCCCGTATTCCTTGGTCTCGAACGTGACGATGTCGTCGCCATCGATCCAACCCTTGCGGTGGCTGATCTCCCAGGCGCCGTCCACCATCATGCGGATGACCGCGGGAACACCGCGCAACTTGGCGGCGAGTACGTGGAACAGCGCGAGGTGCTCTTGCACGTACACGACGTCCTGGCCCTTTGCTTCGCGCAGCACGGCGAAAAAAGCCTTCAGGTAGCGGATCGGAAGCGGCCCGCGCGGAATCGCGATGATCGCAAACGGATGGCCCTTGGGTTCGTCCTCGGAACAGAACGCCACGACCTTGACCTCGTGTCCACGCTCAAGGAGGAAACGCGCGACGCTCGGCACGTAGACGGCGGGACCGCCCAGGTCGGGGGGGAAAACCGGGGATGTGATCAGGATGCGCATCGTGAAGGGACCGAGGCGTCCGTGCACCTGGGCGGCGAAGTTTACCCCTCCCCCGGGGCGTTCGAAACGAGCCGGCGTTGATGCAGACGTCGGCGCCGCGGTCGTCGGCCAGCGCGCGGATCGCCTCGATGGCGCCGATTTCCTCGAAGTTGACGGTCTACGCGCGCGCCGTTCGGCGAGCGGCTTCTAGGCGATCGTCGAGGCGGTCGACGCCGATCAGCCGTCGGCCCCCGCAACCCAGCCGACGCTCCTTCAGGGGACCGCCTTCGGAGCCGCGCGTCTTTGGGTTCGAATGCTCGCAGCGACCCGACAAGCCTGCGCGGCAGAAATGACAGCCGCCGCAAGCGATCGGGAACGGCACGCTGACGCGGTTGCCGCGCGGTAGGACGGTCACGCCGGGGCGTTGGCCCGTGCGCCGCGTGTGGGCGCGACGGCTGGCAGGCATGCAGATCGGGGGCCGACGTGGGGGCGCCGCGGCGGGGGCCGCGCGTCCGAACGTTCCAGAGTAGGTTTTGGCGTGGACATCTGCTGTCGCACCGCGCGGTCCCGCCCCTTGAACCACCCCTACGCCACGGCCCGTGGCGGGCGACGCGGTGTTTCCGGACGGCCAGCGCCACGACGTCACCGAAATCGACCTGCTGCTCGACCACGCGCGCGCATTTGGCCCCGTGGCGGCGTCCGTGGGTGTGATGAGCTACCACTTCCCGAATGGGGTGGGTCAAAGCACGCTCGAGCTGCACGCCGGCGTCGCCTTGCCCGACGTTTTGCTTGCGCCGTCGCTCACGCTGATCGCCGATGTCGACGAGATCGGCGGGATGTACGCAAGCGCGGGTATGCGCCACGGATTTGCGCTCGGGGAACACTTCGCACTCGATCTGCGCGGAGCGCTCGGCTGGGTTTCGTCCGACCAGGCCGAAGACTACTTCTTCAGCGAGTCGGGCGGCCTTGCGGACGCCCTGGTCGCGGCCGACCTCTCCTACGCACTTTCCGAGCGCTCGCGCCTGACGCTAACTCTCGCGCAATCGGTGCTGATCGATAGCGCACTGCGCGACGGTGTGGAGGGCGTCGGAATCGACCCGACACCCACCTGGGTTGCGTTCAGCTTGGGCTGGACCCTGTGAGCGACGAGCGCGTCAGGACTGCGCGCCGTTCCGCAGCTTCAGCGGCGGCCGCGCTGAACGCGAACACACGCTGGCTGTCCAGGCGTTCGCCCTCGATCGTGGCGAGCATGTCGCGTGTGATGTCGCCGGTCGGGTAGTCGCCGGTGAAACACGCATTGCAAAAGCGCTCGACCTTCGGGTTGCCCGCACGTGCGGCTTCGTTCATGGCTTCGCGGTCGAGGTACACGAGATGGTCGACCTCGAGCACCTGCGCGATCTCGGCGTTCGTGCGTCCGGATGCCAGGAACTCGGTTTTGGTCGCCATGTCGATCCCGTAGGGACACGGCGAAATCAACGGCGGGCTGCAGGAGGCAAAGTACACCTTCTTCGCACCGGCATCGCGCACCATGCGCACGATGCGCTTTGCCGTGTTGCCGCGCACGATCGAGTCGTCGACGAGCAGCACGTCGCGGCCCGCAACCTCGCTGCGGATCGCGTTGAGCTTGCGGCGCACCGAGCTCTGGCGCGCGCCCTGGTTCGGCATGATGAACGTGCGGCCGATGTAGCGGTTTTTGACCAGCGCTTCGCGGTACGGCACACCCATGCGCGTCGCCATCGCCATGGCCGCGTCGCGGGACGAGTCGGGGATCGGCACGATCGCGTCCGGGATGGGCGCTCCCTCACGCTTCCATTGGTCCGCAAGCGCTGCGCCGAAGCGTGTGCGTGTCGAGTAGACGTTCATGCCATCGAGCACCGAGTCGGGGCGCGCGAAGTACACGAGCTCGAAGATGCACGGTCGGTGCGGTTTGTCCGACAACTTGCGACGGATGACCTCCCGTTCGGCCGAAACGAACACGGCTTCGCCCGCGTCCAGGTCGAACTGGTGGTCATACCCGGTGACGTCAAGGACGACACTCTCGCTGGCGCACGCGTACCAAGTGCCGTGCTCGTCGACCTTCATGCCAAAGCAGATCGGTTTGATGCCAAACGGATCGCGGAAGGCAACGAGGCCGACGTCGGGCAGGGTCGCGACAACTGAGTAGGCACCCTTGACCTCCGCGTAAACCGCTTTAACGGCCGCGAACACGTCCTCGGCTGCCACACGCGCACCCGGGCGGATGCGCTCGGAGAGCGCGCGCACGAACACGAACAGGATCACTTCAAGGTCGCAGGAGCTGTTGAGCCGCGTGCCGCTCGAGCGAAAGTGGGCCCGGCGCAGCTCGTCGAAGTTGGTGACGTTCCCGTTGTGGGCCATCGCCACGCCGACCGGGAAGTTCAGGTGGAAGGGCTGAGCGTCCTCGACCCGTCCCACCCCGACCGTGGGGTAACGCACGTGACCGAGCCCAAGATTGCCCCGCAGGCTCGGCATGTTAGCCGGCGTAAAAACGTCGCGGACCAGCCCGAAGTCCTTCACCACGTGGAAGGTCTCGGTGAAGGTCGTGATGCCCGCGGCGTCCTGACCGCGGTGCTGGATCGCAAGCAGCCCTTCGTAGAGCTCGGGCGCGACGTCGACCCCTTCGGGGCCGTAAATGCCAATGAAGCCGCACATGGGATCGGTGGCGCCGGGGTCGGCCGGGCGTCGGAGGGGCCGTCGGGCCCTCGGCGCGTGCCGGCGGGATGGGGCGCCGCCGGCCGACGACAGTACCCCGAGGAGCAAAGAGAATAGGCCCCTGGGGGGGCTACTCACAAGGGGGCGGGGGCGCAACACCCGGGGCTCACCATCCGTGCGGCCGCCACGGCGTTCGACGGTGTCGCGCGGGCAGACGCGCCGGACCCCACTGCCCGGCGCGCCACCGTCACCGACAAACGTTCACGGCAGGCCGAGGATGCAGCTCCAGCTACTCGCGATGTCGGAGTCGATCGACCCCGTCTGGAGATCGACCCGATGGAGCCGTGTGCGGCTACGAACGCGTACGGAATCCGTGAGCTGACCGGACGCGGGTGAGATTTCCGACACGGTCTGTCCGGGCAGCACGACGATCCAGCCGGAGCTGCTTCCGGGTAGGAACGGCACGGGAAGCGGGTCGATGGAGCCGTCGTACAGATCGAACTCGAACTCCACCAAGCCGAAGTCGTAGCCCGCGATGTCAAGGCCGCTCGCCGACAGAAGGATGCGCTCCTTGAACGTGCTGGAAAGATGGCGTTGCATCGCGAACCCCATCTCAGCCAGCTTTTCGAAGTCGTTCACGGCTTCGGCGGTTGCGGTCCAGCGGTCGTAATCCTGCTGTTCCTTGGGACCGCGCCCGCACAGGCCCGTGACGTCGTCGGGGTCGACGATGATGGCATGTCCCGTCGGAACGAGGCCGAGCTTCTCCGAGATCGGCACGCCGGTTTGTGTCTTCAACGGCACGGCCGTGATCGCTGCAGTGCTTCCCGTGGCGAGTTGGGAGATCAAGATCTGGTCCCTGTCCGCGTTGTTGACTTCGCTTTCTGCGGTCAGCGAGAACACGGTGCGCCCGGGGCGCTCGGGCAGTTCACCGTCGCGGCGGTCGACGGACAACGCGACGATGACGGCGTTCGACTGGGGCGCACCGAAGAGGTCGACCGCTCCGTACGCGACCATGGGCACCCAGTGCGCGCACAGGGCCTCCGCGGAGTAGTCAGGATGGTTGACGGTGATCGCGCCGAAGCGTGTTGTCGTCCACGGTTCGAGCGCTCCGTTCGTGATCCCCGGAAGGCGGATACGCAGTGCGGTTGGATTCGGAGGTGTCGTCAACAGGCCGAAGTGCTGCACGCCGAGCGCCATGCCCGCGAACATGCCCTGCCCTTGGGTGTACGGGATGGCGGGCGCCTGATTCTGCGCGGCGAGCGACCCGGGACCGACGGCGAGGAGGAGTCCAGCAGAGGCCACCTGGGCCGACATTTTGACGGAGGGGATCATGGCAAGTCCTCGAGTTGCGGGAACGCGCGCCCGTGCCTTCACCGGTCGGTGACCGAAAGGACGCGTGTTCCTCGGACTTCGTCTTCGAGCGCTCCGAGCAGTGCTTCGAGCACTTGTGTGGCGTTTTCTCGTGGCGCCCGATCCGACGCATGTCCTCAACCGCGCCCGCACGATCACCGTGGTCGAGCCGAAACGATGCGCGGAGCAAAAGGGTCGGAAGCGGATCGAGACACACGGCCGCGGCGCGGTCGAGGAGATCACCAAGTTCGCGCCAGTCCGTTGCGTGCACCCACACGCGGTTTTGGGGATCGACGATCGTGAAGTTGGGCGGAAAACGGCGCGCCAACTCGAGCCTTTGTGCATGACGGCTTTCACGGTGGTGCCCACGCCACAGGACGGCGACGGCCACGGTCGTGAGCAACGCTCCCTTGCGCGCGCGTGCTCAAAGATGCCCGCGCGCAACCACTTCAATGCGACCCGGCGCCCGAGCGCCAGATCTTCGGCTTCGTACACCACGCTCATGGCGCCCGCGCCCAGCCGACGCAGGATCCGGTAACGGCCTTCGACCACCTGCCCAAGGGGCGAGTCGGCGCCGTAAGCGTGCGCCAAAGCCGAGGGCAGGGTGTCGGCGGCAGCCACCGCGCGCAGCACCATAGGTTTGGCCGCAGGTGCATCCTTGCACGCGGCCTCCAGCCAATCGGGATCGCCGCGGTCGCGCAGGTCCAGCGCGAGAGCAACGAGCGATTCAAGGTCCGCATCGACCCTGGTTCCCGATCCCTGCGTCACGCGGGGCCTTGCCCTGCGGAACGCAGATTGGACAGCCGAAGTGCGAGCTTCGACTGTGCTTCGAAAAATGCGCGCCGGGCGCTCGATTCCGAGCCATAACCCAGTTGCTCGGCCAGTTCGCGGAACGACGCGAGCCCTTCGATCCGCGCGCGCACGAGGTGCCGCAGGCGCGGCTCGAGCTCGGCCATGGCCTGCTCGACTTCTCGCGCCTGTTCGGCCTGCATGGCGACAAACGCGGGGTCGGGGTCCCTGCCCTCGAACCCCGTCGGCGAGTTGGCCCCAATGGGGCGCTCCACCCGACCGTCGCGGCGGGTAGCCGCGTGCAGCCGAATCGAGTCGACGATGCGGTCGCGAACCAGCGTTGCGAGCCAGCCACAGAACCCGTCCTCCGTTTTCCCTGCGAACTCCGTCAGGTCTTCGAGGACGCTGCGGAAAACCTCCTACACGACGTCGCCGGTGCTGAACCGGGCCCGCAACCACGGCCGCCCGATGCGGGCGTCCCGGGCGAGGCTGATGTGAACCTGGCTTTCCACGCGGGGTTAAAAACGACCGACGAGCTCCGCGAGGGCGTCCGCTTCCCTGGCGCGAGCCCGCGCTAGCAGCGCCGGGAAGGGGCTGTGCGCTCCATCTTGGACTCCTGTCTCTGCATGCCGCATGGGGGTGTCCTTCGATTCGGCCACGTGACCTCTCCGCGGACTCGCTACCCGTTCACGGCGGCGAAGTGGGCGAGTTCCGCCGCGAAATCTGAAATTCCCAGCGCGCGCGCGGGTGGGTTAGATCTTCCGTGGATCCGCGGCCCGCGCAACGCTTGCGGGCCGTTCGCGGCACTCGGCCCCCCCCGACCGCCGTCCACAGCGTTTCCGAATTCCGTCCGCAATCCCCTGAAGCCACCTCGCGGCTCGCGCGGGATTCCTCGAGCCTTGCCCCGCAAGGGCCAGGTATCGGGCGACGCCGAAACCCAAGGGCCGAGCGACGCGGCCGGTTACACTCTGCGCGATTTACCCGGGCAAATCGCGAGCTTTCACCCGCCCTGGGCGCGCGCCACAGCACCCTTGGAGCCGCGCCCGACATCAGCCTTTGCCACCCCCCTCCCATGACCAAGGCCCCCCGAGCGGCGCCGGACTCCGGTCCGCACCTCGTCGTCGAATCGTTCGGCGATGCATTCGTGGCGTCCCTGCACGGGCTGCGGGGTGCCCTGGAAAATGCCCTGCGGGCAGCGGAGGCGGATCCGGGCCGCCCCCAGGATGTTGCGCGCCGCTTCGACCTCAATAAGAACCTCGCATGGAAGGTCGCCAGGCTCGTGGGCACCACGGACCCGGCGGCGGCGCTGCGCTTCGTGCCGGGCACCGCGGGGCTGCGGAAAATCCGCGACGCACTTGCGGGCCATGCGGGCCTCGCGGCCACCGCGGAACTCGACCGCGCTCTTTCAGAGTTTGACCAGATGATGGCGGCCCACGCGGGCAACCGCGGAACGCTCGACATCCTCGTCCAGGGGCTTGGGCACGGTCGGCTGGAACCAGAGACGCTGGAGCAGGCCCGCCGACTTGCGTTTCAGGGCAATAGCGCCATCTGGGGTGTCCAAGCGCGCGCCCAGGTCTCGGTCAGCATCCTCGCACCCAACGGGGACGACCCGGACTGGGTCGACGTCGTCCAAGTTGGCGGCCTGATCGACTTTCGGCGGATGCGCCCCAATGTGCGCTGGTTGTTGTTTGCGAGCCAGGCGTACTCCCTAACAGACGGCACCGCGACACCCGGCAGCGGCGATCCGCTGGAGATGCCGCCCGGCGGAATCGACGCTGCGCCCCTCGTCGCGCATTTTTGCTCCAAACCGCTGCCGCGGGTCGATGTGGCCCGCAACGCAACCGAAACCCGATTCGAGTTGCCCGGGGGAACGATCGGGAACTCAAGTCTGCTGACCTGCACCTATGGTGTCGTCAGCCGGCGTCGCGGTCGGCGCACCTCCGACGACGACGACGGTTGGGGAGAGGTCGGCGCCAACCTCCTCACACCTGCCGAGCACCTGCAGGTCGACGTCCTCTTGCACCGGGACCTTGGGTGGGGTCTCGAGCCCGAGCTGCGGCTGCTCGGTCGTCTGGACGGGCGCCCTCCGCTAGGGGAAAAGGAGCGCGAAGGGCGCGAGGTGCCGTACGGGGAGCGCCTCGTGAACCTGGGCTCCGGGCTTATTGGGCTCGCGTCCGTCGCGATTCCGCGCTCGGCCGAGCTCGTGCGCTACACACTCCAGCGCATGGGCTGGGACCCGGCCCACTTCACGGCCTGGCGCTTCTCGATGCCCTTCCCGCCGGTGCCGACGACCGTGCTCGTCGCGTCGCGCCTCCCGCGGCGCTGATCCGCGCCGACGGGGATTGCGGGCGCGCCGTCCCGTGGCATGCTCGCACCTATGGAGAGCGCCGTCGCCGTCGTAACGGGCACGAGCCGCGGCCTCGGCCTCGCGGTGGCAAAAGTCCTTTTGGAGCGCGGATGGCGCGTGCTCGGCATCGCGCGCAGCGCCGGGCCAGCGAACCTGGACCCGCGGCGCTACCACCACGCGCGCATCGACCTTGGCGACCCGAATGCGCTCGCCGAGTGGATGGCGCACCAGCAGCCGCAGGAGTTCTCGCTCGCGGGCGTCACGCGGTTAGGCCTCGTCAACAACGCTGCACAGCTCGACCACGAGGCGACCCACGAGGTGCAAGCACGGACCATCGCACGGGCGCTCCTCGTTGGCGCGGCTTCACCCACGTGGCTGATGGGCTGGGCGCTGCGCAACTCCGAGCACGCAGCCCTGCGCATCGTCAATGTGTCGAGCGGCGCCGCGACGAGTGCGTATCCGGGCTGGAGCGCCTATTGCCAAACGAAAGCGGCGCTTGACATGGCGTCTGCCGTCCTCGGCATCGAACTCGAGGAAGTGCCCGCGCTGCACGGGCGCGACGCCGCGGTGATTAGCTACGCACCAGGTGTCGTCGACACGGCGATGCAGGCCAAGATCCGCGCCGCGGACCCCGCATCGTTCCCCCGCCGCGCCCGTTTTGAAGCGCTGCATGCCCGTGGCGAATTGCTTTCGCCTGCGACACCTGCCGCGCAGATCGCCGACCTCTTGGCCACCGACGGTCTGCCGCGCTTTTCGCGCCGTCGAATGGGCGACGAAAAAGAAGTTCAGGAGCGCAGCCAGGGCAGCGCGTAGGGGCGCTCGCGTCCGTCCGAACCCATCAGGCGTCCGAACGAAAGGTGCGGCCCGTAAACGGGTCCGAGCACTTCAGGGCGCAGCACCGACTCGACCTTGCCGTCCACGTGCACACGCCCCGCCGCCATCAGGACGAGACGGTCGGCGAACTGCCCGCACAGGACGAGGTCGTGGGTCACGACGACCACGGCCTTGCCGCCCTTCGCGAGCTGGTGCAAGAGCGCGAACACGCGCACCTGGTGTTCGGGGTCCAACGAGTTCGTGGGTTCGTCAACGAGCAGCACCCCCGCTTCCTGCGCGAGTGCGCGCGCAATCAAAACACGCTGGCGCTGGCCACCCGAGAGCTCGTCCATTCGGCGGCGCGCGACGTCGTCAGCGTCGCAGTCGACGAGCGCCCGGTGTGCGACGTCGAGGTCGTGTGGCGCCGGACCGCGCAGTCGCTCGAGATGGGCATAACGCCCACCGAGGACAAAATCGATCACGAGCACGTCCGGTAGGCTTGGCAGGAACTGGGGCACGACGGCAACCGCGAGCGCGCGTTGTCGCGGCGAGAGCGCGGAGTAGGGAGTGCCACACAACAGCACTTCACCGCGCTGGGGAGTTGCGAGTCCCGCCAAGCAGCGCAGAAGCGTACTTTTGCCCGACCCGTTGGGTCCGACAACGACAAGCAGCTCGCCACCGTGGATCGCGAGACTCGCGCCGCGCAGCGCTTCCACTGGACCGGGATACGCAAAGACGATGTCGAGTGCTTCGAGCGGGTTCACCACGTGCCGACCTCCCGCCGCTTTTTGACGAGTAGCACGACGAAAAACGGGCCGCCCAGCAGCGCCATCAACACACCCGGTTGCAACCGGCCTTCGCCGAACACCGCACGTTGGCCCGCGTCCGCGCCCAAAAGGAATACGGCTCCCGCGACCAAACACAAAGGCAGAAGCACGCGGTGGCGCGGGCTGGCGATCAAGCGCACCGCGTGGGGCACCATCAACCCGATGAACGCGATCTGCCCCGCCACCGCCGTGGCCGCAGCCGCGGCGAGAGTGGCCGCAACGAGGGCGACCATCTTGGTGCGCCCCACGGCGACACCCAGGCTCTTGGCGTCATCCTCGCCACCTTGGAACAGATCCAGTTCGAGCGACACAAACGGGATCGCGGCCGCACTGGCCGCGAGCGCGATCCAGATCGTCGCCGCGTGCATGCCCGTCCGGTCGTCGAGCGTGCCGAACGTCCACGCCATGATCGCGCGGCTCACTTCCCAATCGCGCAGGACGACAGACTGGATCGCCGCGAAGATGCCGGCGACACACATGTTCACCGCGATGCCGAACAGGAGCAGTGTTGCCGTGGAAAGCCTGCCGCGTGGCGCCGCCAGGATGCCGACGAGCGCGACGGTGGCAAGCGCGCCGACGAACGCCGCGACGGGAACCAGCAGGGCGCCCAGCGCGAGACCGCTCTGTGCGACGACCCCCGCGCCGTAGCCGCCGAGCACGAGGATCGCGACGGTAGCGCCGAGGCTCGCTCCCCCCGTGACACCGATCAGGGACGGAGCCGCGAGCGGGTTGCGAAACAAGCCCTGGAGCAGCGCGCCGGAAAACGCGAGCGCGGCGCCTACACCCGCAGCCGTGAGCGCGCGCCAAAGGCGCAGCATCAGGATCGTCTGGTCGGGCTCGCCGAGCGGTTGCGCCAGCCCCGCGGCGCCCATGGCGGCTCGCAGCACGCGAACCGGCGGTTCGTAAGTGTCTCCCACCGACGCCGAGATCAGCACGAGGATCGGCAAGGACGCCCCAAGCAAAAGGGCGAACGGCCTCGCCAGCGGCCGTGACACGCTCATCGGCCCGGCGCGCTCCCCACAGGGCTCCCGCCCACCGCGGGCAGGGCCTCGACCGCGGCCGCCAGGACTTCCGCAGCGCGCACCATGCGGTGCGAGTTGGACGCGAACAATCCCGCGGGCAGGGCGACGATGCGCCGTTCACGCACGGCGCGCAGGCCCGCGAGGCTCGGTTCGGCGAGCAACAACGCGGCACTTGCGCCCCCGCGGTCGCCGGTGTGCGCGGCGGGGATCGCCAAAGGTTCGCTGACGATGATGACGTCCGGATCGATGCGCAGGAGCTGCTCGAACGTCATGTCAAGGTGCCCGCGCCCGCCGTCCTCGGCGACGACGTTGGCCAGCCCGGCGAGCACCATGATCTCGTGGATCGAAGTGCCAGCGCCCGCGCTGAAGCCCTTCGCGCCGAAGTTGGAGTACACCATCGCGCGCTGCCGCGGCACACCCCGCGCGGCGAGGGCCGCCATCCGCGCTTCACCGTCCGCGACCAGCGCCGACGCGATCGCGTCGCGATCAAGCAGCGTGCCAAGAGCCAATAGCGTTGTGCGCACGTCGTCCCAGCCGACCAGTTCCGGCAGGATCAACAGCGGCACACCCGATGCCCGCAACCGCCCATGTGTATCGGCCGACTGCCACAGGTCGGCGACCACAAGGTCGGGAGCAAGGCGCAGGACAGGCTCCGCCGCATACGCGTAGAACCGCGTGGCGGGGGCGAGCGCCGCTTCCATCGCGGCGTCAAGCGTTGCGTACTCGAGCGCCTGGTCGGGGAACCCCACCAAGCGCTCCGGCTCGCACAGGTCCGCGAGGAACTCCACGGCGCGTGCGGTGGTTGCAACAATGCGTCGCGCTGGCGCGGGGAGCTCGAACTGCACACCGCCGGGCAACGTCGCGCTGCGCGGGTAACCCGCGTGGGCGGCCGCTTCCGAGCTGCTCCCTGTCGTGGCCGTCGTAGGTGTGAACGCGACGCGGAACTCGCGTCCGATGAACCACACGCCTGCGATGGCGAACACGGCCGCGCCGGCGAAGAGGAAAGCTCTCAACGCTTCCTCCGCGGCGCGGCGGGGCGGGGCGACGGTAAAGGCGCGGGGCGGGAATTCAAACGGTCCATGTGCAGCACCTTGCGGCCGAAGGCGCGGAAGAAAGTCGCGTTGCGCTTCCCGGTCGATCCGACTTGCCGCCAGGGGCGGCTTCACGGCTGCGGGCCAGTCCCGGATTCCCACCGGGTTCCTCCGGGAACTTCGGCCCGTGCCGATCAAGCCCCGAGTACGACCGTGCGGCGAAGGGCATCCGCCGCGCGAAGCGCCGCCGGCGGGGATCCGCCGACGACCGCAGGGATACCCTCCGAACCCCCACTGCGTCAAACGATGGCCGCTCGGGGGCACATGGGACGCGGGAGCCCGGGTTGGGAAACCGCGGAGGAACTTTTGGCTCTAGGGCTATGGCCAGAGGGCAATTTGCGGCCGACAATGTTTGGCCGCCAGGGATCCGGGATCGAACCGGTCCATCCGAGCGCGATGGAGTTCGACCGAGCCATGCTGAGCGCTGCCAGCCGCGAAAAATCTTCCGTACCCCGACCCCTGCCGAGCGTGGCCGAATGGAAGCGCGCCATCGCCGGTTTCCAGTCCCCGTCAATCAGACGGGCGGTGTGGCAGATCGCAAACACGCTCATCCCCTACGCCGGGTTGTGGGTCGCGATGTACTTCACCCTGGCGGTGTCGTGGTGGCTGACCCTGCCGCTCGCCGTGCTCGCTGGGGCATTTCTGGTGCGGGTCTTCATCATCTCCCACGACTGCGGGCACGATTCCTTCCTGCCGTCCCGGCGCGCCAACGCAACCGTGGGGAGCATCACGGGCTTCTTGGCCCTGACGCCTTACTACCATTGGCGCTGGCAACACGCCGTCCACCACGCGACCACCGGGGACCTCGACCGGCGTGGGTCCGGTGACGTGTGGACGATGACCGTGCAGGAGTACCTGGAGTCGTCGCGCTGGAAGCGTTTTGCCTACCGCCTCGCACGCAACCCGTTGGTGCTTTTTCTCATCGCACCGCTGTTGGTCTTCGTGATTTGGCAGCGTTTCCCCGACCCCAAGGCGGGTCGGCGCGAGCGGCGATCGGTCTGGTGGACGAACGTCGCACTGCTCGCAACGGCCGTCGCGATGTCGGCCATCTACGGCGTCGTTCCGTACTTGGTCCTGCAGTTCCTCGTGATGGGTATCGCCGGGGTCTGCGGGGTGTGGCTGTTCTACGTCCAACACCAGTTCGAGGGTGCGTACTGGGAGCGCAAGGAGAACTGGGACTACACGTCGGCGGCGCTGCTCGGCAGCTCGTACTACAAGCTGCCCGCGGTGCTGCGCTGGTTCTCAGGGAACATCGGGTTCCACCACGTGCACCACCTTAACCCGCGCATCCCGAACTACTACCTCGTCCGCTGCCACGAGGCGGCCAAGCTCGACGAGCATGTGAAGCCGCTCACCACGTGGAAGAGCCTCGGCACGATGAGCCTCCACCTGTGGGACGAAAAGCTCCGCCAGCTCGTGAGCTTCCGCGACATCCGCCGCAACCGTCACCGCGTGCTCACGAGCGACTCCGGCGAATCGCCGAACGGCTGATAACCGCAGGGAGAGGATCGTCGGGGGATTCCTGGTTGCCGTCGAGCGATGCGGCCGCACGAACCCGCGGGATGCGGCCCTCGCTGCGGCGCTCCTGTTGCTGCTCAGTGTCGCCCTCTCCCTTGGTGCGGCGCGAGACTACGTCCAAGTCCAGCAGCACCGTCAGATGCGCGTGCAAGAACTGAGCGGGAGCATCCAGCACCTCGACGAGGTGTTGACGATGTCCGCGCGCATGGCGGCGACCACCGGCGACGCCGCGTGGGAGGCGCGCTATGCAAAGCACGAGCCGCTCCTCGACGCGGCGATCAAAGCGCTGATCGCGATCTCCCCGGTCGTTTTCGAGCAGGAACTCGGGACCGAGACCGACGCTGCCAACCAACGGCTCGTCGCGCTGGAGCACGAGTCGTTCGAGTTGGTGCGCCACGGCCAATCGGTCGCTGCGCGCCGGCTTTTGTTCAGCGCAGAGTACCGGGCGCAGAAGGAGCTCTACGCCACCGGGTGGTCGCGGACTGAGAGCGCGCTTCGCACGGCGGTGGCAGCCGAAGCCCAGGATTTGATGCACCGATTGGCGTCGCTCGGGGCGCTTTCGGTCGCTGCGGTGCTGGCGCTGGGCCTGGGCGTGCTGCGGCTCGGTGCAATCCGGCGGCGGATGCGCGACCAATCGGCCCGCGAGCGCGCCGAGGTGGCTGAGGCAGCCGCGACGGTGAAGGGTCAGTTCCTCGCCAACATGAGCCACGCGATTCGGACGCCGATGACCGCGATCCTTGGATACGCGGATTTGCTGAGCGATCCGACCCAAAATCCCGAGCAACAACGCGCTTGCGCACACATCATCCGCCGCAACGGCCAGCACCTGCTGTCGGTCATCAACGACATCCTCGACCTATCGAAGATCGAGGCTGGCGCGATGACGGTCCAGCGTGAGACGTGCAGCCCGTTGCAAGTTGTTCACGACGTGCTTTCGCTGATGCAAGTACGCGCCAACGCGTCCGGGGTCCAGTTGCGCGCTGAACACGTGCTGCCGTTGCCGCTCGAAATCCACACGGATTCTATGCGGCTGCGCCAGATTCTCCTCAACCTAATGGGCAACGCGATCAAGTTCACCCCGCGGGGCGATGTGGTTGTCACCGTGCGCTTCGCCGGTGCGGAAATGGCGTTCGACGTGCGTGATACGGGCATCGGGATGGACGCGGAGCAACGCAGTCATCTGTTCCGAGCGTTTTCGCAAGTCGACGGCTCCACGCGGCGGCGTTTTGGCGGGACGGGGCTGGGGTTGGCGATCTCGAAGCGACTCGCGCTGATGTTGGGCGGCGACATCGACGTGACGAGCACCCCCGATGTCGGCAGTGTCTTCACCTTGCGGGTCGAAACGGGGGCCGTGGACGTTGAACGGCTTGCCCGCACACCCGCCGAGGTTGCTGTCGTTCGCCACGGTGACGGCGCGCAGGATGCGCGCAAGTCGATCCCGTTGGCGGGCCGAATCCTGCTCGCAGAGGATGGCCTCGACAACCAGCGACTCGTGCGTTTCCACCTGGAGCGCGCCGGCGCTTCGGTCAACGTCGTCGACAACGGGCAACAGGCGCTCGATGCGGTCGCCCGCGCGAACCTAGACGGCGAGCCGTTCGACCTCGTGCTGATGGACATGCAGATGCCCGAGCTCGACGGTTACGCGGCAACCCGCTGTCTGCGCCGGGATGGTCAGAGAATGCCGATCGTTGCGCTCACGGCGCACGCGATGGTGGGCGATCGGGTGCGGTGTCTCGCCGCCGGCTGCGACGACCATTTGACGAAGCCGATCGATCGCGCGCGGCTCCTTGCGACCTGCGCGTTGTACCTTACGGGTGCGCCCTTCGCTGCGAGCGCGCACCGGGCGGGTGCGCTCGGCGCGCGGTAGGGCCGTCCGCGAACGGGCGCGAGCGACAACCAAGTTGAGTCTTCTCCAGCACTCAACACACGCTGATCCGATCCAGCAATTGGGCGGCGGCGTCGGCGGGCTCGCGCGCGTCGATCGGCTCGCCCCGAGTGTGCCGCGCTTCGGAGTGACGGTAGAGCGGGTCGTAGTACTCAAGGAGCAGATGCTCCACCAACTCTGCGTCCCGCCCTGCCTCCAACAGGTCGGTGAGCACGCCCCGGTACTTATGTCGCCCGAGGCGTGATTCGATGAACGCGAGGCCGGGACGCAGGCTTTCCCGCGCATTCGGGGTTTGGAGATAGTCGGCGAGGAGGACTTCGATCCGCCGCTCGATCGGCACGACGAGCTCGAACGGCGTGGCGCGAACGAGCGCTTCCCACACCCGATCCGGCACGATCGAATCGCCGACCTTGCGGCTTTCACCTTCGAACACCGCGAAGCCGTGGGGAAAACCGGTTTCGAGTCGCCCGCCGAGCGCACCGTCAAAACGCTTTTGGGTGGCGGGCTCCAATCCGACGGCGCCGAGGATGGAGCTGCGATGGCCCGCGTGGAGTTCGAGATCCACGGTCGCTCCTGGCCGCATCCGCTCCATTTCGCGCAGCACCAGCGTCTTGCCGACCCCCGTGAGGCCCCGCAATACGAAGCTGGGTGGTGCTTGCCAGCTTGCGAGCAAATCCAACACGCGCTTGCGGTACGCCTTGTAACCGCCGCGCACGATCGCGGCGTCGAGGCCAAGCCCACCGAGCAGCGCCGCAACCGCCCGGGAGCGCAGCCCGCCTCGCCAACAGCACAAGACGATGGGCGCGGGTGCGGCAGCGAAGGACGCGGGATCGGCTGCGCGACCCGCAAGGCGCGCTTCCATCGCCGGAACCCCGCCCGCAGCGATCGCTTCGACGCGGGCCTCGAGGTCCGCGCCATCGAAGTCGATTCCGCCGGCCAGCTTCGCGGCGAGGTAGCGAACGTTTTGCCGCGTCAGTTCGAGGGCCTGAGTGTGAGCTCGCTCGGGCCCCACTTGCTTGTAAAGGGTGCCTACGATGCTGCGTTCGGCATCGTCAAACAGCGGCACGTTGACCGCGCCCGGAAGATGGTCTTCTTCGAACTCGCTGGGACTGCGCAGGTCGACCCGCGGAGCGTGGATCCGCAGGGCGTCATCAACGGACAGCTCGAGCGTCGCACCGACCGCGTCCTCGACGGCACGCTCGGAGCGCGAGGTCGACGGGTGATCCGCGCGGGGCTTCATGGGCCCCGCAGTGTAGGTGGCGAACGCGGATCTATCCGCGGCACGTTCCCTTTGCTCCAGACGGAGGGTCGGCTGAAGCGGCGAAGGGACTGGCCGCGGGGCGGGGCGTGGGGGTTTTGGCCCCAACGGGAGCTTGGCCGTCCGCGCACCTCCCCGTCACTGGCGGCACCCGAATCGCTCGCGGGCAACGCCGGGGCGGCTGGGGTCGACCCGCCAAGCGCTGGCCCACTCGCATTCGATTGCGCGGATAACCCCTTGCTTGCTGCCAAACCGGGCATTCGCGGCCCCAACGCGAGCGGGCCCGCGCTAGGCCCCCGCGGCCGGGATCAACCCCGCGGCCGGGATCAACTGTCGACGGACGCGCGCGGGCGCCCTGCAGTCGGGTGGTGGCTCGCTCGATGAGGCCGAAGCCGTTTGCGAAGCGGCTGGCGCCCCGGGCGGATCAGATTCGCCAGCCGCCCGAGCCGGCACCGCTGCCGCACGCGCGCGATCCTTGTTGCGTCGACCTGGCAGGCGGCCCCTAGGTTTCAGCCGAGCGGCGGAAAAAAACTCGGCGAGCCACCAAAGACTGAATGAAGGAAGAGCGGCGACCAACCCACGTGTCCGAGAGTTGGTCGCCGCATTCAGACACCCAGGAGAGAACGACCGACGTCGCGCCAGGCGGTGACACGACAACGGTCTTCAATTCACCCAGCCGCAGTTCGGCCTGATCCGAACGAAGTCGGCTCCGTTCCCCGCGCCTTCCAGCGTTTCCCGAGCCGCGGTCCGGCCCCTTTGAAGCCGGACCTCAGCCCGCGGCAAACCACCTTGGGCTCCCGGCCCGCGGCGCCGCCCCGCGACCCACGCGGTTCGACTCCATGGAAGAACCGCGCCCCCCCTTGGCAGGGGAGACGCGGTTCGCACGGTAGGTAGGAGGCCGAGCGGGGGAGAGGGCGGGAGAGGCTCGGCAAAGCCCCTTGGTGTTCTCGCAACCCCCCGTTCGTAGGTCCTGAGCCGCCAGCCCCGATCTACCGAATCGCAAAAGGAGGCAAAAAAAACGGAGCGACCGCCGGACCTCGCCGGACGCCGCACGTCACCGGTCGGACTTGCGCGGGCCAACGACAGGTTCTTTGCCGCGGCGCTCGGGGCTCTCGGCGTGCTCGGGCGCGCGCCGTTCGAAGGGGCGTGGCGCGAGGTGGCGCAGGGCGCCCAGAAGCTCTTCGGGGGATGCGCTCAGCAGCGTTTGGCGCGCACCGGATTCGATGCGCGTGTCCGCTGCGAGCGCCTCGACGATCCGCTCGCGCAGTCGAGATGCGATCAACCCGGGACGCTCCGCCGGACTGGCTCGGAGGGTTTCTCGCTGCGCGGCCCGTGCGTCGGGGCGTGGGCCGCTCAGCGCACCGCGGTGCCCGTCGAAGAGCGCGGCCAGGGCCGTCACCAGATCGCGGTCGGGTCGCGGACGCGCGTGGCGCCCATCGTCAATGGTCTCGACGGTTCGGGCGAGCTCTTCACGGGCGAGTCCCCGCAGGGCTCCAAAAAACGCGGCGTCCGAAAGCGATTCGAGTTCAGTCCAGCGCCCTGCATCGAGACCCAGCGGCGGGCCCGCTACGGAGACTTCCTTGCGCAGAGCCTCCCGGCGCAGGGCGAGGATTGTTTGTCGGCGCATCTCGGGCTCCATTGCGCGGATTTCCTCTATCCGCGCTGCGCCCACTCCGAGGACACGATCGAGCTCGCTCAGCCCGAACTCCAGCAGCTTGGGCTCGCGGTCCTTCGTCCAGCGCTCCAGTTGCTGCGGCCGGCGCGCTGGCGCGGATTGGTGAAGCATCCGATCGAGTTCCGGCGGCAGCTTGCGACCCAAGCGCGCGCCCTGGAACCGCGCGCCGCCGTGCTGCCAATCCCGCAAAGTCTGGTGGCGTGTGCGAGCGTCCATCCCCGCCAGAGCGGCGCGCCAATCGGTCGGCCACCGCTCAGCAATGCGGCCGCGTTCGCGCAGGAGCGCCTTTGCACGACGCTCGAAGGCCGCGCGCGCTTCGGGATCGAGGTCGCGCAGGTCCTTAAAACGTTCGACGATCGCACGGCGTTGATCGATCGACTTTGCGCGCCAGCGCTCGATCAGCTCCGCCCGGCGCTCGGGATCGAGGGCCGCGCGACGCTCTTGAGCGAAAACCCCGGGCGCCATCGCAAAGATGACGATCGCGGCCAGTCCCAGCCCCGCCAAGGGGCGCGCGAATCGGTGGGCGAGTGTGTTCTTCATAAACCTTTTCAACCGCGCTCGCGGGCCGTGGTTTCGAACTCCGGGACGAGTGCGTCGCTCTGGGCGGCCGCGAGCTCGAGCAACCAAAGATCGAATTCGTCCAACGCTCCAACGACCAAATAAACGTCATCTTCCGTCCCGGCTAGCAGCTCCCAATCCTCGAGCATGTCGAGGTTCGCGAGCAGCTCATCACTCGGATCGTCCAGCGCGGCCTCGAGCTCGACCGGCACCGTCGGCGCAATACCGCGGGTGACGACAACTGTCGTCAGGATGCCGAGGAATAGCGCAACGGCGGCGAGCACGAAAGTCCGCCGACGAAACCCTCCCACCACCGCGGGGTTCGCGGCAGCCACCAACGCGGCCCTTGAGCGCGCGCGGAAAATGGGCCGATCAAAACCGGGGCCATCGAAGTCGCCCGTCGCAGCAACTGCCGGCGCGCTCACCCGCGACCGCACACCTTCGAGGACACGCTGCGCCAGCCCCACTGGAACGTTCGGTGCGGGCACGGTGCCCAAGAGTGGACCGAGCGGGAACAGGTCGCGTTCGGATTCGAGGGCCGCAAGGATCCGCGCCACGAACCCCGCGGGAACGCCACCCGCAAGCTCGCCCTGTTGCAGCCAAAGCTCGAGGACTTCCTCATTCTCGAGCGCAAAGCGGCATTCGGCGCAGGTGGCGACGTGCCCGTCGAGTCCGAGCTCGCGCGGAGTGCCGGTGCCCGATTCGAGATGCGCAGCGAGGGCGGCGCGGAAGTTGTCGCAAAGATTCACGCGTAATCCTCCTCCAAGAGCGGCGCGAGACGCGCGCGCAGGCTTTCGCGCGCGCGATGGATCAGGGACTTCACTGCTTTCTCCGACGACCCGAGCACCACCGCGATCTCGGAGTACGGCAGCTCCTCATACCGCGCGAGGATCAGCGCCATCCGCTGCTGCGCGGGAAGTTCAGCGATCGCACTGCGCACGAGCTCACCGGCATCCGCGCGGGCGAGTTCGGAATCCGGCCGTACGCCATTGGGGTCGACCAGTTCGCGGCCGCGGCCGTCAGGCGCGTCACCTTCACCGCCGGCCCATGCATCGAGACTCGCCGTTCGGCGCAGTTCGGCGCGCGCGCGCTCATTGGCAGCCAGGTTGAAGGCGATGGTGTAGAGGAACGTGGAGAAGCGCGCGCTCGGGGCGTACCGATCCCGGGCCCGCACCACCCGCAGGAAGACCTCCTGGACGAGGTCTTCGCGGTTCGGGGTATCGCCTAGGAACCGCGTCAGCAGGGCATAAACCGGACCGGCGTGGAGCTCTACGATGCGCTCGAACGCGCGCTCGTCCCCCGCGCGCCAGCGCAACATGAGGTCGGCGCCTTCGTCGGCGGCCGCGGTCGAAGTGGGGTGGTCGGTACCGGTCACAGAGCCATTGGAACCGGCGAGCCGGTGCCGGGTTCCGAAACCTGCATCGCCGCGCCCTGGGGGGGGAGCAATGGGCCGCGGGTGGCGAAGGGCCCCGCGTCCCCGCGGAGGGTCGCGGGCCACCTGGGCCGCGCTTGGGGTCACCAGCGGGTCAAGTGGGGGTCACCAGGGGAGCGGGCTCGCAAAAGTGCGGATGTGCGCCCATGGCCAAAGGATCGCGATAGGGCGCCCGAGGACAGCGTCCCTCTCAAGTGGCCCGAAGTGCCGGCTATCGCGGCTGTGCGCCGAGTCGTCCCCCAGGACGAACAACTCGTGGGGACCCAGGAAAAGCGGCCGGTCGACGCCAAACGAGCCCTGGTGAAACCACGCCACGTCACGGAACAAGCGAACCCGGTGGACGACCAGATCCCCCCCGCTCGCGCCAAATCCGACGCGTGGACCGATCGCACGCCCGTCGGTCGCGGTCATGCCCCGGTACGGGCGGTTTTCGCCGTAGGACGCCGCGGCAACCGGTGCCCACGTGGAACCGCGGCGCGCCCAGAGCGAGAGATGGTTGTCGACGTTGGCGAAGCGGAGTTCGATGCGCTCGCCTACACGCCAGCGAAGCTCGGCGCGGGCGAGTTCGTCGTCGGCCCCCCCGTCCGCCCCCGGTCGGCGGAGCAAGCGGGTCACCGCCAATCCATTGCCCTGCGCATCCGATTCACCCCGTTCGAAGTCGGCCTCGAACGTGTCGCCCGATTCGACGAGCCGCAGTCGAAAAGCGCCGCCGTCCCGAATAGCGAGCAGCTCGACGTCGACCCACAGCATGGCGTCGTTCACGTGGAGCGTGCCGGGAACACGTGCACCGTCGGGATCGAGGCGGTCGTCGAACAACGGCTTTTGGAAAAACATCATTCCACTTTCTGATCCCGGCGAGACGTCGAGCGCATCAAGGTGCGCACCGCGACCCGCGAGCGTCCACGCGCCGGGCGGTGTCGAGCGGAAGAAGAAGTAATCGCCCATGACATGGTGCTCGGAATCAAAGATCGGCACCGGTGGTGGCCTAGGCACGTCGGGCGCCAATCGCTGGCCGTCGACCAACATGTCGCCATCGACGATTTCGACGGACTCACCGCCGAGCCCGCCGACACGTTTGACCAGCGCGTCCCCGGTTTCCGGATCGCGCACGACGACGAGGTCGAAGCGTCGCAGGGGATCGGGGGCACCGTGCAACACGAGCACCCACTCGCTGCGGCCGTCGCCCGCTTGGATCGTGGGACGCATCGATCCTGTGTCGACGCGGTACAGATCGCCCACAAACGCGCGCAGGAGCACGACGGTCAAAAAAACCGCGACCGCCGCAATCGCAAGCCAGACCGCGGCGCGGCGGCGGGGGTCGTGCGGCATGTGAGTGGTCACGGCCGCGCCGTTCCTCGCACGGGTGCTGGGACGGTGACTGCGGGCACTCGCACGACAAGAGGGCTCGCCCGTTCGACCGCGTTTTCCATGGGAGATCGCGAAGGATAGCCCGAGCCCGCCGCCCCTCGAGCGGCGGGGCGCTGCCCGGGAAGCCGATCCTGGTAGAATCTTGGGGGGAACGGACCGAAGAGAGAACGACGATGAGCGACTCCCCGCGCGAAGAACTGATCCACGACTGGAACGCCCCCTATGACCGCCCGAAGGCACAGGTGCAGTTCGTCGACGAGACATTGCGCGACGGTTTGCAGAGCCCCTGCGCGCGCGACCCCGAACTCAAGGACAAGATCGAGCTCGTTCGGCTGATGGATCGCCTCGGAATCCACACGGCGGATATAGGCCTGCCGGGCGCCGGAGAACGGGCGCGCCAGCACATCCGCACACTCGTCGAGGAGATGGCGCACCTTTCGATCACTCCGAACGTCGCCTGTCGGACCGTGATCTCCGACATCGCGCCGGTCGTCGACCTGGTCCAAGCCACGGGTCAACCCGTCGAAGTATGCGCGTTCATCGGCTCGAGCCCGATCCGCATGTACGCGGAGGGCTGGGAGATCGACCGCATGGTGCAGTTGTCGCGCGACGCAGTGGCGTTCGCGACAGGCCACGGGTTGCCCGTCATGTTCGTCACCGAGGACACGACACGCGCGCGTCCAGAGCACATCCGTGCGCTGTACACCGCCGCCATCGAAGCGGGAGCAAAACGCATCTGCATCTGCGACACGTGCGGGCATGCAACACCCGACGGGGTGCGCCGACTCGTCACCTACGTCAAGGGCATCGTGCGCGCGCTGGGAGTCGATGTCGGCATCGACTGGCACGGGCACCGCGACCGCGGCTTGGGCCTCGTCAATTCCCTGACCGCCATCGAGGCGGGCGCAACCCGCATCCACGCATGCGCCCTCGGTTTGGGTGAGCGCTCGGGAAACACCGAGATGGACTTGCTGCTCGTCAACCTCAAGTTGAACGGGATCATCGACAACGACCTCTCGGCGCTGTCGGAGTACTGCCGCAAAGCGGCGCAAGTCACGGGTGTGCCGTTCCCCCAAAACTACCCCGTGTTTGGCGCGGACGCATTCGAAACGGGCACCGGGGTGCATGCCGCGGCCGTCATCAAAGCATTCAAGAAAGGCGACGGTTGGCTCGCAAACCGTGTGTACTCGGGCGTGCCGGCGGATCTCTTCGGGTTGGAACAGTCGATCAAGGTGGGCCCGATGAGCGGCAAATCCAACGTCGCTTGGGTACTTGAGCGCCATGGCGTCGAAGCGACCGACGAGCGTGTCGCGCGCGTGCTGGAACTTGCCAAACAAAGTCCCCGACTGCTCTCCGACGGTGAAGTTCTAGAAGCAGCACGAGCGCCGGTCGGGTCCGGCCTGAAATTCGGACCCGAGTAAACACCTGCGTCGCGTCCGATTCCACGCGGATGATTTCAGGGCGCGGGGGTGTTTCCCAGGGATCGCCGATGGGCCTCGAGCGCGGCCTTCACGTCACGCTGGAACCGCGCCGGATCGTCCGGTGTGATGCGGACCTGCTTCCAAAAGCCGTCCTTGTCGATGGCCACGTGCTCGGCGAGGTCGGCGAGGTCCAGTTTCAGGGTGCGCACAGCGTCCGACAGGCCGCAATCACCCCGGAACAGGTCGAGGAAAACCAACGCCGGCCGCACGCGCACGTCGCGGACGTCCTCGAACGGAATGCGCAGCGTCCCCCAGGGGATCGAGTCGAGCTCGAGCCTGTCGGCGAACACGCGGTATTCGCGCCAAAGACTCAGCGCGGTGGGGCGGGTGGTGTGGAGCGGTTTGTCGGAGTGTTGGGTCATCGGGTGGGGGGCGGGGGGGGCAAGAGGGCGGAGCGGAGGCTTTGCATGGCCTCGCTCGCTGCGCGGGCGCCGCGGTGACTATCGCGACTGAGCTCCACGGCAGCCATCCCGCGATAACCGATGTCGAGCAGCGCCTGCAGCACCCCGCGCAGGTCGAGGTCCCCACGACCGAAGGGCAGGTGTTCGTGCACGCCGTTCGCGATGTCGTCCAAGTGCACGTGCACGAGCATATCCTGGTGCGCGCGAACCACGTCCGCTTCGGGGCGATCGCCCGTGACGAGCAGGTGGCCGACATCCAGGCAAAGCCCGAGATTTTCGCTGCCGACGCCCAGCCGGCGTCGCAGTTCGACAAATCCGCTCGGGCGCTCGATGAACATCCCCGGCTCGGGCTCGAACGCGAGCCCGACACCGCACACGGTGGCATGCTCCATCAGCACCCGCACCCCATCGACGAGCCGTTGCCACAGGACCTCGCGGCGCGCGGCGCGGGCCACGTCGTCTGGGTCGTGGGTGTCGGCGGTGTCGGCGGTGACACCATCGGGCGCAGCTCCGGCCCAAACGGACACCAGGGACGCTCCGAGTTCCGCGGCCATTTCGATGGTCCGTTCGAGCAAGTCGAGCCGTTTCGCCCGGTCCTCGCCCTCGTCTTCAAGCAGCGTGGGGAAATGCTTGCGCCTTGGATCGAGCAGGTAGCGAGCACCCGTTTCCAGCGCGAGCGAGAGGCCGCGGCGCTCCGCTTCGCGCCGCACGCGAACGACGTCCGCGGGCGTGGCGCGCAGCGGATCGAGCTGCCCGACGTCCGGCGTGATCGCGACCCCTTCGTAGCCCAGGTCGGCAAGCAGCGCGAACGCATCCTCGAGCCGATGGTGCGCGAGGCCGTTGGTGTTGTAGGCGAGGCGAAACACGATGAAAGTCAGCCCTAGGACGAAACGACCCGCGAGCCGAGCGAGTGTGCGTAGCTTGCGCTCAACTCTGCGGGGTGGTTGGCCCGCAGCCCGAGATCGCGCAACCGGCCGTCGGACAGCCCGTAGATCCAGCCGTGCACGCCCACGGACTGGTCGCGGGCCCAGGCATCCTGCAGCACCGTCGTTTGACACACGTTGACGACCTGCTCGATCACGTTCAGCTCGCACAGCCTGTGGTGGCGCGTGGCCGCGTTTGGGAACGCATCCAGGTCCCCTTGGAACTTGTTCCGGACGTCCTGCACGTGGCGCAGCCAGTTGTCGACCAATCCGAGCTTGTCGTTGCGCAGCGCCGCCAGCACGCCGCCGCACCCGTAGTGCCCACAGACGATGACATGCCGCACGCGCAGGACGTCGACGGCGTACTGCAGCACCGACAGGCAGTTGAGGTCCGCGTGAACGACGACGTTCGCCACGTTGCGGTGGACGAACACGTCTCCTGGCAGGAGGCCGACGACCTGATTGGCGGGGACGCGGCTGTCCGAGCAGCCGATCCACAGATACTCGGGGTTTTGGCGCTGCGAAAGGGTCGGGAAGAAGTCTGGATCTTGCCGACGGAGCCGCTCGCTCCAGCAGCGGTTGTTGTCCAAGAGTTGCTCGATCGAATCCATGGGCGGAGGTTAACCGAGGAGCGGCGAGCAGTTCTGCGCTTCGACCGATCTCGCCGGGCTTCGAACGGGGCTTCGAGCCGGGCTTCGAACGGGGCTTCGAACGGGGCTTCGAACGGGGCTTCGAGCCGGGCTTCGAACGGGGCTTCGCCCCCTTAACCATCCCGAGCCCCCACCCACCCGGGGGAAAGACGCTCGGCGCCGGCGGCGGTTGCAACCGCCGCGGATTTTTTCGACGAAAGGCGCGGCTTTCTCCCCGCTCCGGCTCCTTCAGATCGCAGCGGCGAGGCGCGCCCGGGCTTCCGCGGCGAGGTTCGGATCTCCGGTCGCGAGCACAAGGCCTTCGGAATCGCGAGCCAGCGGAGCTCCACGCCAATCGCCGATCCACCCACCCGCCCCGACGACGATCGGACCGAGAGCGGCGAAATCGTGCAGCCCGAGCCCGGCCTCGCAGACGACGTCCACGTGCCCGCTCGCCAGAAGCCCAAAGAGCAGTCCGTCGCCACCCGTAACCCGAGTGCGCGCCGCACCCGCCAGCCGCGCGAAGGGCTCGGCCGCCGAAGGAGGCAGCAGAAAGGGGTCCGTGCAAGCGAGCAGGGCGTGCGAGAGCGCTGAGCACGTCCGCGTGCGCGCGGCACGGCCGCCGAAGGTGGTCGGACGGCCGACAGCCCCCACCCAGCGATCGCCCGTGACGGGTTGGTCGATGATTCCGAGCACCGGCACCCCCCCGCGCAGCAGCGCGACGAGGATGACGAAGGTCGGCAACCCCGCCAGGAACGCCCGCGTGCCGTCGATCGGGTCGACCACCCACACGTAGTCCCCGTCGGGGCGGACCGGATCGAACTCCTCGCCGATGAATCCGTCCCCTGGGGCGGAGCGCTCCACCAGTGCTCGCATGGCCAACTCGACCTCCCGGTCGGCTTCGCTGACGGGGCTCAAGTCGGCCTTGGTCTCGATCGCGATGGGCGCGCGGAAGCGCGGCCGCAGGAGCCTGCCAGCGTGGTCCACGAGGTCGATTGCGAGCTCGAGGCGCTTGTCCAGGTCGCCCATCCCTCCATTCTGGCGATCGCCCCGTCCTTCCTCAACGGGAGCCGGGGCCGCAAAGCGGCGCGCCCAGCCGACTAAACACAAGTCGTTCTTAAAACATGATTGTCACAAACCAGATACTCTAGAAGTAAGCGCACCATCTCTATATGGCATGACGCACAGGTCCACCCCCCCCTCGCTTTTCCCCCCGTTACCGATGAAGATCGTCCTCTACCAGCCCCAGCAGTCCAACCAACCCCGGGACGGCCAGTCTAGCGGCGACATGCTCCCGCTCGAGATGATGCACATCGCGGCGTTTCCGATTGCGGACGGCCACGAGTGTGTCCTGATCGACGGCAGCCTGTACCACCAGGACGCCGCTCACCGGCTCGTCGTCGAGCACTGTGCCGACGCGGACGTGTTCGCGACCACCGGCATTCTCGGCTGGATGGTTTCGGATGCGTACACGTGTGCGGAACGAGTTCTAAAAGCCCACCCCCAGGTGAAGCGATTCGTCGGTGGCTGGTTCGCCAGTGTGATGCCCGAGATCTACCTGCGCGACAGCGTCTTCGATGCGGTGGCATTGGGGCAGGGCGAACTCACGTTCCGCGACCTGATTGAAGCGGTCCGCACGGGCAGCGACTTCGAGTCCATTCCCGGGCTCGCCCTCTGGCGCGACGGCGTGGTGATGTTCACGGAACACCGCAAGGTCGTGGGGTTCGACCAACTTCTCGATCCCGCCTGGCACCTCATCGATTTCGCCCCTTACCGCGTGCGCCAACTGCGCGCCGCGAGCCCGGGGGATTACGTGCGCATGCCAGGTCCGCCGTGGATCGGCCGCAAAAAACCCTACGTCGGTATCACGTACTTCTCGAGCTTCGGCTGCCCCGAACCCTGCACGTTCTGTTGCAGCCCATTCGTCACCGACCGCCGCTGGAAGGCAAAACCCGCCGACAAGATCCTCGACGACCTCCAGATGCTGCGCGAGCGCTGGGGCGGCTTCGACGTGGTGCGCTTCCACGACGCTAATTTCGGGGTCATGGAAAAACGGACTAGGTCGTTCGCGGAAGGGCTGCTCGCGCGCGACCTGCACCTTGGCTGGAACGCGTTCATCGAGACGTATTCGGTCAACAACTACCAGGAGTCGACGCTCGACGCCTGCGCCCAGTCCGGTTACTACGTCGCCGAAGTGGGAGCCGAAACCGGCGATCCAAAGACCATGCAGCGCATCGGCAAGCCGATCAAAGGGGACGCAAATTTCAACGCCGCTGCAAGGCTGCACGACCGCAACATCTGGGCGTCCATCACGTACATCATCGGCTTCCCGAACGAACCCGTAGCGTCGATGCACGCAACGCTGAACGAGGCACGGCGTGTGCAACTGCGCTGCCCGAACTCCTCGACGCACGTGCTGCCCTTCCGCCCCATCCCCGGCACGAAAATGTACGAGCTTGCGGTTGAGCTCGGTTTTCGCCCGCCCAATGACATCCACACCTGGGGCAACATCGGCGAGTACCACCTGCAACAGACCTGGAATGTCATCCCCGAGAGCGTCATGCGCTCGCGCGCGCTCCACAACCACTACACGACGCTCTACAAGGAGCTGCATCAGGGTCGCCGGCCGGTCTTCGGGCGGCTTGCGAAGTGGCGGCTCGAGAAGGACGAAATGCGCATCCCGATCGACGCCAAGATTCTGGGTCTGTGGCACCGCATCAAGTCGCGCGTGCAACCCAAACCCAAGATGCGCGACTACGTCGATCAGGCGATCAGTTGACGTCCGCGCGGCGGACGAGGCACGCGACGTATCCGCCTTCGCTCAAAGGCTCCGATGCGGGATCGCGTGCGATTTCGCCTTCGAGCTCGAATGCCGGATGGGCGCGCAGGAACGCGCGGACCTTAACGGCGTTTTCGCCCGGCTCCAGCGAGTGGGTCGCGTAGATCAGACGCCCGCCGGGCGCGACGCGTGGGGCGCCGATCGCCAACATCGCGTCCTGCGCGGCCGACCATCCTTGCAGCGCCTGCGGGCCGAAGGCCCAGCGCGCGTGGGGCCTGCTCGCGAGGCGTCCGGTTTCGCTCGTGGGCGGAACGACGAACACCACGTCGGATGATCCGGGTTCCGCATCCCCGTCCGCGCGGGCACCACCGGCCTTTGCGCGGGCGGCAAACAACTCCGCCCCATCGCCAACGACGTTCCAAGTCCCGCTGGCTGCGGCGCCCGCAAAATCGAGCGCCGCCGTTAGCACCGCGCTGGACGTCGCGCCCCCGTTTTCGAATAGCGCCCGGGACCCCATGGCGAGCATTGAGTCCCAGCCGTGCCGCTCACACCAGCGTTTGGCGAGGGTCGCGGGGAGCGACAGGGCGTCCTCGACCCACAGGAAGCGGTGTGGCGCGGGGTTGCGAAAGACATCGATAGCGAAGTGCCACGGCACTGCGACGAGGTCGCGCGTCGAGTTGCCTACGTGCCCGGGGCGGCGCGCGAGGAGAGCCTTGGAAAGGACCGCGTGCACGAAGCGCGCACGGCTTTCGTCGAGCAACTCGCGGGTCGCGGCGACCACCCCATCGCTGGCCTCATCATCGTCCGCATCGGCGCGAAAGAAGACCTCGGCGAGACCCACGTGCAAACACGCGGCGACGTCGGGTTTGGGCTGGCGCGGTGCGAAGACTCGCACGAGCGCGCGCGTGCTCCCCAATCGGCGCCAGGCGTGCCGCGCAAGGCGCTCGCCCAACGCACATTCCCCATCGTCCAGGCCCGCGGCGCGCGCGCGATCCACGATCGGTTCCGTCGGCCCAGCGGGACCCGCGCGCAAGAGTTCGATCGCAAGTTGGCGGGGCACGTGGTCAATCCTTCGAAGATGTGGGTGCGGTCGCGAAAACGGCGTCTTCGCCCAAGCGGGCACCGCGCAGCCATTCGGCGGCGGGAAGTAGCCGCTTGCCGGCGGGCTGAACACGCAGAACCTCCACCGCTCCCGTTCCCGCGGCCACCACCAAACGACCGTCGCGAAGCGACGTCGGATCGATCGCGCCCGGTTCGAGCGCTCCGACACCAGCAGCTTCAACGACCTCGGCGAGCACGAGCTCGCGACCGTCAAGCAGCACCGCGCGCGCGCCCGGCCAGGGTGAGTAGGCGCGCACGTGCCGCACGAGGCTCGCAGCGTCCACGTGCCAATCGATCGTCCCCGCGGCCTTCGGAATCTTGCGGCAGTGGGTCACCCGGGATTCGTCCTGAGGGGTGAAGACCGCAGTGCCCGCGGCGACACGTGCCAGCGCATCTTCGATTGCCAGCGCACCCAAGTCGGCCAGGCGCTCGGCGAGTTCGCCTGCGGTTTCGTCCGCGCCGATCGGTGTGGTGCGCTCGAGCAGGACGTCGCCCGCATCGAGCTTGCGCACCATGCGCTGGACCGCAACCCCGGTTTCCAGGTCACCTGCAAGGATCGCCGCCTGCACCGGCGATGCCCCGCGCCAGCGGGGCAAAAGGGACCCGTGCACATTGAGCGCGCCGCGGGGTGCGATCGCGAGCAGCTCGTCGTCGAGGAGTTCGCCGTAGCTTGCGACGACAAGCACGTCTGGCTCGAACTGCGCGAGGCTGTGCTTAAAAGCCGCGTCCCGCGCGCTCGTGGGGCGCACAACGGGAATGCCCGCTTGCGCCGCGCGGTCCGCCACCGCGGACGGTGCGGGTTTGCGCCCTCGTCCCGCGTCGCGTTCCGGTTGGGTCGCAACCGCAACCGGCCGGAACGGCGAGCGGATCAGCGCGGCGAGGATCGGTGTCGCAAACGGCGGCGACCCGAAAAAAACGACGCGCACGGGAACGAGCGGCGCCCTAGAGGGTGGCGTCGACGGCCGCCTTCAGGTTCGCGTAGGACTGGCTGCCAACGAGCTGCTTCACGACCTGCCCACCCTTGATGATCAGGAACGTCGGGATCGCGGTGATGCCGTAGCGCGCCGGCACCTCGCTGTTGTCCGAGGTGTTGATCTTCAGGACCTTCACCTTGGCGCCGTACTCCCCCGCAAGCTTGTCGACGTACGGCGACATCGCGCGGCAGGGTGCGCACCACTCGGCCCAAAAATCGACGAACACCGGCACCTCGCTGTGCAGAACGGTCGTCTCCCACTGGCTGTCGGTCACTTCGGCGGCTTGGCTCATGATGGGACTCTCTTTGGAGCGAGGGGCGGGCAAATTCCAGGGCGGGCGCCCGGACTTCGGGGCAGCCAGGATACCGGGCATCGCCGGTACGGCCACCCTAGGGTTGAAGCGTATCCGCGGGGGTTCCCTCGGAATTGCGGCTGGGAGCGCCTCGCGGGTCACCGTTCGGGTCATCAGAACCCGCCGCGCGCCCCCCCGCGCGCGCAGTTTCGTCGCCGTCGAGCGTTGGATCGAGTCCGAGGGCGTCGAGCTGGGCCTCGGCCGCGGCCTGGCGCTCCGGATCGACTTCGGCGTCGAGCTCCTCGTCCAGCTTGGCCTCCGACAGCACCTGGTCGAGGTCGAGCGCCAAACCGTCCTTGAGTTCGATCGAAAGCTCGCCGCGCGGATCGTCCTGATGGACACCGACGAGGCCCAGTTTGGCGAGCTCGAGCACCGCGACGAACGAGCCGATCAGGTACTCGCGACCGTCGGAGTCTCCGCGCTCGGCGCGCACCAATGCGAGGAGCTCGACGCGACCCCGTTCCCGCAGGCGCTCGACGAGCCGATCGACATAAAAGCGAATCGGACGCCCCTCGGAAACGACGCGGTGCGGCCGATTGACGAGCGTTTCGCGCACGAGCCGCGACCAGGTGCCGAGCAAATCCCAGGCGGTCAGCTCGCCGAGGTCCAAGGTGCGCTCGACCTCACCGCCCGGATCCGCTGGTCGCCAGCCGCGCTCGAACAGGCGCTCGCGCGCCCCGAGGAGCCCCTCGAGTCGTTCGGACGCCGCGCGGAACTTGCGGTACTCGACGAGGCGCTGGATCAGCTCGTCGCGCGGGTCGAGTTCCGTCGCCAGGTCCATTTCCTCGCGCGGCAGCAGCGAGCGCGCCTTGATCGCCATCAACGTCGCCGCCATCAACACGAAGTCGCCGGCGTGCTCGATGTCGAGCTTCTCGATGTCCTTGAGGTGCCGCAGGAAACCGCGCAGGATCGCGCTGATCTCGATTTCGTGGATCTCGACTTCCTGCTCGCGCACAAGGTGCAAGAGCAGGTCCAGCGGACCGGCGAACACCCGATCGACGGTGACGGTGAAGCCACCCTCGGCGATTTCCGGATCGCGGGCTTCATCCGCGCCGTGATCCCGCGTTTTGGCCACCACGCTTACCAGAGCCCCCACAGGCTCACGACGTCCCCAAGAAACTCGGAAACCTGATGGATCGTTTGACCCAGGAACGCGCGGAAAGGAAGAACGAAAATGAGCAGTCCGAAGATCAAAAAGATGCCGATGCTCTCGAGCGCGTCGTAGCCGCGACGGACCGTGGCGGGCAGCAGCCAACTCACGACGCGCGAGCCGTCGAGGGGCGGGATCGGCAGCGCGTTGAAGACCGCGAGCAGCACGTTGAAGAAGACGAAGTAGCTGACGATTAGGGGTAAGAGCCGGCCTTGGAACGCGTCCGTTTCGTTGAGCAGCTTGAGGGTCAGAACTCCGACCGACGCGAGGAAGATGTTCGACAGAGGGCCCGCCATCGCCACCAGAGCGTTGGAGCGGTGGGGTGTTTTGAAGTTGCGCGGGTCGACGGGCACGGGTTTGGCGCCCCCGAACAGAAACCCCGTCGTCATCACCAGGATCGCCGGGACCAGCAAGGTCAGGATCGGGTCGATGTGCGGGATGGGGTTCAGGGTGAGCCGCCCCAGGCGCTTTGCCGTGGGATCACCCAACTTCCACGCCACGAACGCGTGGGCAGCCTCGTGGAAAGTCAGGCTGAGGACGAGCAGGCCGAGGACGACGAGGGCCCCGGGTGTGCCGAGTTGGTCGAAGAGGGGGTTCATGGGATCGGCCCGTTCGAGCGCGAGGAAAGAGGGTACGAAGAGCCGCCCCCAGGGCGCGAGTCCGGGCCGCGGCGGCTGCTAGACTCAAGTCCGCGCGCCTTTTGCGGCCCCATTGCCTTGACCCTCCCCACGCGCCCCCCCGACCCTGCCGAGCCGACTCCGAGGGAACTCCATCGCACCCCGGGACCCGCGGCGCAACCCTCCGATCGGCTCGCGACGGGTGCAATCCAGCGCCGGATCGCGGCTGCGCAGGAGGTGGTCGGCATCGAATCCCGCGCCGTGGCATCGCTCGCGGCGAGCTTGGGAGCCGATTTTTCCCGCGCCGTCGACCTCGTTCTCGGGTGTTCAGGCATGGTCGTCGTCACGGGCATGGGCAAAGCCGGGCTGATCGGCGCGAAGGTCTCCGCAACGCTGGCGTCCACGGGCACACCGTCCCTCGTGCTGCATCCCGCCGAAGCGCTCCACGGCGATCTGGGGCGCATCCGCCACAAAGACCTCGTGCTCGCGCTGTCTAACTCGGGTGAAACGCCGGAGTTCAAGTCGCTGCTCCCCGTGGCGAAACGGATCGGCGCACTGACGATCGCCATCACGCGGTCGCGGGAGTCGACTCTTGGGCGTTATGCGGATTGTGTCCTTGAGCTCGGCCCCCTCGACGAGGCCTGCCCCCTTGGCCTCGCGCCGACCGCCAGCACAAGCGCCATGCTCGCAATGGGCGACGCGCTGGCGATGGTAGTGCTGTCCGATCGGGGGTTCAGCCGGGAGGACTATGCGCTCTTCCACCCGGCGGGAGCGCTGGGTCGCCGACTGCTGCGCGTCGATGAAATCATGCGCCGGGGCGACCAACTGCCGCTCGCGCGCGCGGGCAGCACCATCCGCGAGGTCCTGGAAGTCACCAACCGGACGCCCGGTCGACCCGGGGCCGCGCTGATCGTCGACGGGGACGGTCGGCTCGTCGGCATTTTCACGGACGGCGATCTGCGACGCCTCCTCGATCGGGTCGAAACGCGGCCCAACGACGCCCGCGTGGACGACCACATGGGCAAGAGCCCGCGGGTCGCGCGGCCGGACCAGCTCGTCGAGGAAGCGATGGCGCTGCTTCGGGAGCACCGCAAAGACCAACTTCCGGTCGTCGACGGCGACGGGCGTCCGATTGGCCTCGTTGACGTGCAGGACGTGCTGGACCTCGGCGTGTGACCAAGGCACAGGACTCCGTTCGCGGGCTGGGGCTCGGCGGAGGGTCCGCGTTCTCCCGCGCTGCGTCAGCGCGGGAAAACGCGGGTGCCGCAGTGCCACCGCGGGTGTCGGCCGTGGACTCGTCGACCCCTTCCCCGCGACACTGTGCGCCGTGACCCTGGACCCGCACATCGAAGCCCAACTCGCGCGCGTGCGGCTTGCCGCGTTCGACGTGGATGGGACGCTCACCGACGGGAGCATTGTGTACGGCGACGGTGCCGCGGGGCCCTTCGAAGTGCAGCGTTTCAACGTCCAGGACGGGTATGCGCTCACGCGCTTGAAGTCCGCGGGTGTGGTGCTCGCATGGATCACCGGACGCGGCTCGCCCGCGACCCAGCGCCGCGCGAAAGAGCTCGGCATCGATGTACTCGTGATGCACGCGGGCCCGAAGGACGCGCTGCTGGCGGCGATCCAGCGGGATCACGGCATCCCGCGCGCGGAAACCCTCGCCATGGGCGACGACTTGCCGGACCTCCTGATGTTCGCGGAGGCAGGACTCGCCGCTTGTCCGGCCAACGCGGCACCACAAGTGCGTGCGGTCTGCCCGATCGTTTCGCACCGGGACGGCGGCCACGGCGCTGTGCGTGACGTCGCCGAGCGCATCCTGCGCGCGAAGGGCCAGTGGCCGCCGGCGAGCGTCGGGGCAACGCGATGATCCGGCGTGTGCTCGCCTTCGTGGCGCTGTTCGGGAGCGGCCTCTTTGTGCTGCTGCAGCTCGATCGGGTCGGCACCCCGCGTGTCGACTCGCGCCGACCGGTCCACGTGGCCGCCGATTTTTCCGACGTGCGGCTGCGGCCCAACGGTCCGTTGTTCTACGTCAACTTCGACGACCTCGAGGGTGGCGAGCGCGTGCGGCGCTTTTCGATCGATGCGCCCGACTCAGGTGTCTCCGAGGATGGGGGCGTCATACTCCAGGATCCGCGCATGGAGTTCTATGAGGATGGCGGGTTGAAGCGTGTCAGCCTGCTGCGAGCGCGGCGCGCGCGCATCGAAGTTGCACTTGGCGGCGGCGACACTCAACCACGGCTTTCGGACACCATCCAATTCGAGGACGCCGTTCTGCGTGCCGAAGCGGGGTCGCGTTTGCTTCCGCTGACCCTCAGCGCCGCACGCCTCGATGGCGATCTCGAAGCGCGGCGTTTCGAAACGGACGGTCCGGCACGCATCGAAGGTGTCGGCCTCGACGCCCGCGGCGTCGGCCTGCTGGCGGACGAGATCCGCGGTCGACTTGATTTCCAGCGCGAAGGCCGTCTCGAAATCCGCGTGCCGAAGGAGGATTCCCCCGTCGCGGGCGACGACATGGGCGGCAGTACGGGCGACGGCAAGCTGCGGCTCGACGCCACGCTGCAATGCGAAGGCAACCTATCGTTCGAACAGATCGAGGATGGCGCGCTGCGTGTGGTCGCGCTGCGCAAGGCCGTACTGACGGTGAAGGGTGAAGAACCGTTGGTGTTGAGCGGAGAACGCATCGAGATCCGCGCCCGCCAAAGCGGCGCGGAGGGCGACGTGCTCGTCTTCGAGAACCTCGAAGCCACACGCGACGTCGTACTGCGCTCCCGCGGCAACGTCTTCCGCGCCGAATCGGCGCGTTTTGCGTTGGACGCCGAAGCGCAGCTCTCCAACGCGACCCTCACCGGCAATCCGCGCGGTGCGTTGCTCGTTTCGCCGCCGGGCACCGACCTGGAGGACGAGGTGCGTATCGAGGTATGGGGGCGTGGCCCTATGACCCTTTCCTGGCGGCCCGAGCGCCGTTTCCAAGTTGCAGGTCCAGCGGAACTGCGCTGGGAGGGCTCCGAACTTTGGGCTGCGGGTGGCATCAGCGGTAGCGTCGGGAATGACGGTAGCGCCGGGAATGACGGTAGCGCCGGGAATGACGGTAGCGCCGAGAATGACGGTAGCGCCGGGAATGAAGGTGCAGCATCCGCTGCATCGGATGCGGATGGCGAGGGCTTGTCGTTCCGAGCGTGGGGCGACGTCGAAGTGACCCGCGAGGGTTGGACGCTGGAAACGCCGGAGCTGCGCGGGCGTGGCAACGAGCGCGAACTGCATCTTGCGGCCACGGGCCCAGGTGTGCTGCGTGGCGAGCGCGAGGATGGAACGCGGCTCGGTGTGCTCGCGCGCGACGGCCTCGATTTCAGTTTCGACGACGATACGTGGAGCGTGCCCGTCGCACGCGGTGTCGACCTCGATTGGAGCGGCGAGCGCCGATTGTTCGCGCGCGCCGATCGGATCGAGGACTTGACCGCGGACCTCGAAAAAGACCTGCTCGCATTTGAGGCCACGGGAGCCGTGGAGGTCGAGAGCGACGACAACTTCCTGCGTGGGGAGCGGCTCGTTGCGACGTCTCCGCGCGACGCGCAACTATTTGGCGACGGGGAACTGGCGCTCGCGACCTACACCTCCACCCAAGGTGAAGTCCGGGCGCAGTCCATCGAGCGCTCCGGCGATGCGCTGACCGCGCATGGCGACGTGGATGCGCGTCTCGACGTGCCGACGTTGCAGGGCCGGGTGCGCGCACAGACGCTGGTCGTGACCGGTTTGCCCGACGACGAGCGCTCCGCCACGGCAGCGCCCGTGGTATTGGACGCCAGTGGCGGCGTCGAGGCCTCCTTCGTTGCAGCGAATGCGCGCTACGCAGTGAATTGCCAAACGCTGCGGATCGAGCGTGCGCCGGGCCCGACGCGCGACGCCCAGGCGGGGACGACTTACTTCGCAGCGCGCGGGGGAGTGCGCGCGAACCTCGACATGCAGGCCGGCGAGTTCCGCCTGCGCGCCGATGAAGTGCTCGCGGAATCGTCCGACCTCGGCCTCGGCCCCGACGACGAACCGATCGATCCACGCGGGCAGTTGATCGCGACCGGCGGAGTCGAGCTTGGGCGATTGGGTCAAGATGGCATCACCGGTTCGGGTGACCGGTTGATCCTCGACCACACGGGCACGGGCCGGCTCGAGCCGCGGCCGGGTGAGCGGGTGATCGCATTTGGTCGCCTCCCCGACGGCGAACAGCCCTTCGACTTGGATGCCGCGGCGCTTGAGTTCGAAGCCGAGCGGATCGAAGCCTGGTATCCGCGCATCCGCCTCCCTGACTTGGGCGCGGAAGCGAGCGCGGAGGACGTGACGGCAGTGATCGCACCGCGGATCGAGGCCTCTGCGAATCGCCTCGTCGCCGAAACCGGCCGCATGCGGATGTTCGGCAACTGCCGCTTCGATGGGCAAACGGCACGCGGTCGGCCGTGGTCGCTGACCAGCGACCGCGCCGAACTCTTGGCGCGGAGCGGTTCCGGCAAGGCCGCCGCACCGTTCGAAGAGCTGATCGCGGAAGGCAACGTCGTCGTGGATTTCTCCGAAGGTCAACGCGCACTGACGAACAAACTGATTGGCGAAGGCTGGTCGCGCCGTCTGCGGCTCGAAGGCGGGCCCAACGGCCGCGCCGTGTTCCTCGATAGCCGCACGATCTGGGAAGCGGATTCGATCGAGCTCGACACGCACAACCTCCTGCCCAGCTCCGGGCCGGGAACTTGGCGCCAGCGCGTCGACGCCGACCGCCACTTGGGGGGCGACGGCTGGTGATCGGCTGGGCGTTTTTTGCCGCCGCGTGTGTGGCCTCGGCGCAGGATCCCGCACCGGAAACTGTGCGCGCGGTGGCACCCAGCGAACCCGCGGTGCGCCTGGTGGATGCCCCCGAGGCAATCGTGATCGCCGAAGAGTCGAGTTCGCGACTCGACTACGCGTCGTTCGTCTCCGGCGCCGAAGGCGACGCGAAGTTTTTCATTTTGCGCGCACCTGTCCTAGCGCGCGGCAACGAGACCGTTCGCGCGACATGGGCCATCCTGTGGCTCGACGAGGACGCGGCCAATCTGCTCGGCGGACCCGCGAGCACGCCCGATTTGCGTGTGGGTGGTGCGACCGTCCTGGAGCAGCCCCCGACGAAGGCGCGCGCGCGCACGCTGTGGGACTTCATCGAGGACATTCCAGAGCTTGCAAACGTCCGCGAGCTCTACCTCGAAGGGCCGGTCGAATACTTCATCGGCGAGGACCGCACCGCGTTTGCGGACGCGCTCTACGTCGACATGGTCGATCGGTTGGGCTGGATCGCGGACGCCAACTACGAGTTGCTCGAACGCGTCGGCGGCAGCCGCTTTGCGTTCAAGGTGCAGGCCGATTGGCTGCGGCTCTCCCGCGATGGTGCACTGACGAGCAGCGACGCGCGGCTCACGACCTGCGAATTCGCGGAGCCCCACTTCTACATCACGACCGGACGCTTGCGCCTCATCCCCACCGACGACCCGGATCGTCCGCTGCGCGTCCTCGCGCGGCGCAACGCGATCCGGATCGGGAAGCGGCTCAAAATCCCGCTGCCGCCGGTCGATGGTTTGATCGATGAGAAGGGCGATCTCACGATCGGCGGGCTCCAGGTCGGCAACAACCCGCGCTTTGGCACGGTAGTGGGCCTTGAGTACAACCGCGACATCCGCGAAGAGATCGGCGATCGCGTCAACCGCATCCTGCGGGGTGATCCAGAGAACTTCCGCGCGCGTTTGCGCCTCTCCGCTTCCTACCTGGGCTCCCGCGGACTGCTGCTCGACTTCGGTCTTCGTCTGCGCTCCCCCGGCGTCTACGAGTGGAACAGCGATCTTGGCCTAGTCCCCGACACCAGCGAGGACAAAGGCCTCGTGCGTGTGCCCGAAGGTGACCGTTCAGATCTGCGCGCGTGGTTTCGATCCCGTGGCCGCTACCAACTCGAGCGCGACGAGTGGGTCGACCTTGCCGTCAGCGTCCAGACGGACCCCGGTGTGCAATCCGAGTTCTTTGAAGACGAGTATTTGCGCTTTGCGGAGCGGCGGTCGTACCTGCACTGGCGCAAAGCCGACGGCGCGGACTACACGAGCGCGACCTTCGGAGGCACGCTCGACAGCTTCCGCACGGAGGTTCAGTCGTTCCCCTCCGCGCTGCGCGAGCACCAGCGTGTGCCGATCGCCGACCTCGGCATCGCGCCGCTCCTCCACGGATCGTCGACTTCGATCGGCGTGTACGACCGCACCGAGGGCGATCCCGACTTCGAGAGTCCGTTCCCCGACGGTTTCGGAGAGCGCACGGTGCTGCGCGCGGACCACACGAGTCGGCTCGAAGCGCCAGTGCCGTTGGGTGTGCTCGGCGCCACG
>JBBRWC010000001.1:0-97101 GCA_038246255.1 Planctomycetota bacterium | reverse complement strand
GCCCATACCCTTTTCCCGGGCCCCCACCCACAACCTTTCGCGGTTTCCCAACAAATGTTTCTTGGGGGGGTGGGGGGGGGGGTAGCGCGGGCCTCCAGGCCCGCATTGGAGCGCAACGCGACTTTGGTAACACCGCACCACGCTTCAAGGCGGGCCAGAGGCCCGCGCTCCGATTAGCAGCAGCCCGCGCGCAGGGGGGCGCGGCGCGCCGTCATCGCGGCGCTCGCCACGCAATCGCCGGGCTTCACGCCGGGCTCGAGGTGGACGGCGAGCAGGGCGTACAGCGGATCGTCCGCCGTCAGCATCGCCGACACATAATCACCACCTGGCGTTACCGTGACGTCGACAAGGCCCGCCTCCGAGGCCCATGCGCGGTGGTGTTCCGCCTGCGCGGCGCCCGCGATGCACCCGACAAGCGCCTCAAAACACTCGAGCAGCGTCGGCGGCAGCGGCCGCAGCAAAACTAGGTCACTGATTGCCACCCGGCCGCCGGGCTTCAGCACCCGTGCGATCTCGCGCCAGACCTGCGCTTTGTCCGGCGAGAGGTTCAGGACGCAGTTGCTGACGACGACGTCCACCGACCCATCAGGAACTGGCAAGTGCTCGATTTCGCCCAGGCGAAACTCGACGTTGTCCAGGCCGGAGCGCTCCCGGTAGGCACCCAGTCCACGCCGCGCCTTGCCCACCATTTCCGCCGTCATGTCGACGCCGATGACCCGCCCGGTCGGACCGACCCTCGGGCCGATCACGAAGGCGTCGAAACCGGCTCCCGAACCCAGGTCGAGCACCACTTGCCCCGGGCGCAAGGTCGCGATCGCCGCCGGATTGCCGCACGAGAGGCCCAGGTTTGCACCCTCGGGCAGCGCAGCGAGCTCTTCCTTGCTGTAACCCAGCTTGCGCGCGAGCGCGTCGACGTCCGTTTGCACGGCGGATCCGCTCGCGGGGCCGCAGCAACCACCCAGGCCGGGTTCCGCGCGCGCGATGGCGCCGTAACCCTCGCGGACGAGGGCGTGGATGTCGCGGGCCGGGTTGGCGGGCGTCGTGTCGGAGTGTTGGGTCATGGCAGGCAATCGGGTTTGAGGGTGTGACAAATCAGCAGCAGCCGCGCGCGGCGAGGGACGCGCGGCAGCGTTCTTCGTGGTCGCGCAGGCCTGGGATGTGGGGGGCGGCGTTCGCGGCGGCGTCGAGCAGGCATTGGTGCAGCGGCGAATGCGCAGGGGCGAGGCGGTACCACATCCACGCACCCGCGCGGCGCGCTTCGACCAACCCGGCGCGGCGCAGCACACCGAGATGGCGCGAAACCACGGGCTGGGGGCGTTCGAGGGCCGCGTAGAGGTCGCAGACGCAGCGTTCGCCGCCGAGCAGGAGCGCGACCAGTCGCAGGCGCGTGGGCTCCGCGAGCGCCGCGAAGAGCGCGTCGGGATCGAGCGCGAGGGGTGCTGCGCGGGCCATGCGACCAATATATGCGCCAAAACGCATATGTCAAACGGGAGGTCGATCGGCGCGCCCGCCGCGCCCGCTACCATCCCTGCCGATGGCTCGCCCTCCTCGTCCCCGGCCCGCGGTGAGCGCGGCCCTTGTGTGCGGCTTCGCATTCGGCGTTTCGGGGTGCGCGGAGGAGCGTCCGCGCCGGCCGGACATCGCGCTCATCATCGCGGACACCCTGCGCGCGGACGCCCTCGGTGCGTGGGGCAACCCGCGCCCGACGTCCCCGCACCTCGACCGCCTGGCGGAGGGTGCGGTGGTGTTCGAGCGTGTCCTCGCCGCGGCGCCAAACACCGCAACCAGCCACGCGACGCTTTTCACGGGACTCGACCCTTGGGTGCATCGCGTCGCGAACATCACCAGCCTCGAGCACGGCACTCCCGGCCTCGACGGGCGCTTTTCAACGCTGGCGGAGCGCTTCGCGGCCGCCGGGTACCAGACCGCGGCGTTCACGGACGATGGGCCGCTCGGGCGCGGTTGGAACCTGATGCAGGGTTTTGCCACGCTCGACGCAAAGCTCGAAGGTGTCGCCAAAAAGGTCGACCGTGCGCTGGAGTGGCTGCGCAGCGACGCGGTGAGCGCTCCCGACGCCGCGCCGTTTTTCATCTTGCTCCACACGTACCAGACGCACCAGCCCTTCGCACCGCCGGAAGTCTTCGTCGAGCGCTTTGACCCCGGTTACGACGGCGTGCTGCGCGCGCGCGTGGCAGAGGTGCGAGCGCTGCGCGAGCGCGGCCAAGGGGTCAACGACGGCTTGATGCTGCTCGCGGGCCTCGCATCGTTCACGGAGCGCGACCACACTCATTTGCGGGCGCTCTACGACGCGGAAGTTGCGTACCTCGACGCGGAACTCGCGCGCCTGTGGCAGGGTTTGGTCGACCTGCAAAACTTCGACGCCATGGCGATCGCGTTCACGAGTGACCACGGCGAGGAGTTTGGCGAGCACGGACGGTGGGGGCATGTGCAACTGCACGACGAGACCCTGCACGTGCCGCTGATTTTGAAGCTGCCCCACGCAGCGCATGCGGGTCGTCGCGTGGCGCAGCGTGTCGGGCTCGTGGATCTGCATCCCACGTTGCTCGAGCTCGGCGATGTTGCACCCGCGGCCGGAAGCCGCGCGATCAGTCTGCTGGGTCCGCTAGCGACCGGGAACTGGGCCGATCGGCCCGTGCTGGCGCAAACGACGGAACACCTCTACGCGCCACTGCGCTCCAAACCCGCGTTGGCATCGATGCGCCAGGGGCATTTCGCCCTGCTGGTGTCGCGTGCGTCGCGCGCGGATGCCCCGGGTTCCGGCCCGCCGGTTGCCGCGCTCTACGACATTCAAAAAGATCCGGGAGAGCACGCGCCGATGGCGAGCCGCGATGCGTCGGGCGCAGTCCAAACGCTCGATGCGGATGGCAGTGACGCCGCAGCAAAGCTCGCAACGCTGCTCGCGCGCCTGCAAGCGGATCTGGTCGCGCTCGAGCGCACCCATGCGGACCTACTCGGCGGCGGCGCACGGATGCTGCCGGGCAGTGCGGAACTGGAGCGCCTCCACGGCGCGCTCGGATATCGCTAGGGAGCGGAGAACACGGGGAAGCTGCGCCCCGCGGCGACGACGCGCTCCACCAGCGATCGAAACGCCGCCGGAGCTTCGATCCAGGGAAACGCGCCCGAGCGCTCGATGACGACGAGCAGGCCGCCGGGAATCGCGTCCGCGAACTCTGCGGATGCGGCGCGCGGAAGGCAGTCCCCTGCGCCGTGCACGACCCACGTGGGCGCGCGCACCTTGGCGAGGGTGTCCCGCATGTCGTAGTCGCCGAGCTCAGCGATGGCGCGCTCTGCATGGGACTCAAGGGCCGCACCCGCGTCCAAGAGCCCCACGAACGGGTCGGCCTGAACCCGTCGCGCAAGCCCCGGATTGGCGAAGCGCGGCGCGAGGAGCAGCCGTTCGATCTCGGCGGCGAGTTTCGGGTCGCGCGCCCCCTTCGCCAACTGCGCTTGCGCTTTTGCGAGCGCTTGCGGTTCGAGCCGCGGGGCCGCCGCACGCGCGAAATCGTCGAGGTGCGGCAAGCGTCGCGCGGGCAGGGGCGCGATCAGCACCAGGCCACCCACAGCGTCGGGCGACTGGGCCGCGGCGAGCGCCGCAACGAGCGCCTGGTAACCCTGTGCCACGATCCGCGGCGGGGGCGCGCCCGCTGAGCGCTCCGCGGCGAGGAACTCCACAAGGTCCCGGACATCCTGCTCAAGCGCCGTGCGGCCGGGCTCGGGTTCAAACCCCGCGCGCGCCCGGCCGTCCAGGGCGACCAGCGGGCCCGGCAGCCACGGCGGCACGTCGGGAACCAACCACGCCGCTCCGACCAGCACCCATTGCGCGGGTTCGCTCCCGCGGCGTTCCGCCGGGAGTTGAGCGCCGTCCCTGAGCTCAAAACGCCCGGGCACGAGTGCCATCGCCGCGCGGTTTTCGCGCTGGGACACTTCCGAGGGCGCGTCCGCCGCGCGGGGATCCCGGGGTGCGGTGCACGCGGTGCTCCATGCGGCGGCGACGCACGCAAGGATGGGTGCGAAGACGGCGGCGAGGCCGGGGCGGGGGTAGTGGGGCGGCACGGCCAGGGAGCCTAACCCCGGGCGGCGTGGGGGCGAATCGGACTTTGACTGCAACCGGCGGTGCATGTCGGCGGTCTTTGCGAGCGAATGCCGCGAGCGAATGCCGCGAGCCAATGCCGCGATCTGGACGCCGGGGGTGGTTGCACTCCGCGGGCCGATGGGCGAGAGTCGATCGCGGGTTCCCGCTTCGAGCCCGCCCTGATCCGCGACGCTCTTGCGTGGACCCGCCACCGCAGCCGATCCTTGCGATGCCTCTTCCCGGCTCAATCCCGGCAGCACCTTTCCCCGCCATGAACGCCCTCATCCTGCCCGCCCTCGGCGTCATCGCCGCCCTCGCGCTCGCCTCCACCCGCGCCCACGCGGCGGTGGGGACCGAGCGGGACGAGGGCATCCACGCGCCCCTCGAACGTGGCGTTGTGCCTACGGCGGGTGTCCGAGCGGATGGCGGAGAGTCGGCTGCTCCGATCCTCGCCGGTCGCTTGGAACGCCTCGAGATCGAGGTGGCGGGCCCCGCCGGTGCGTCGCTCGTACTGATCGCGAGTCCGATCGAGCCGCGCAACGCCGCGGATGAGCAAGGGGTGGACCAAACGTCGTTTTGGCCAGAGACGTTAAAGCCAGAGCCCGCGGCGTCGTCCGCCGCGAAAGCCGTGTTTGCCGTCTTCGTCGACGGTCGCGTGGATGCGACCGCGCGGATCGGGCCGGAGGGTCTGTGGCGCGGGCGATGGCTTGTCCCGGATGGGATGCCGCTGGGTATGCGTTTTCACCTGGAGGCGTTCGTTCTTGAGCCCCAGGGCCCTCGGTCACTGGGCCGACCGCGTGAAGTCGAGATCGTCGACGCGTGGACGTTCGACGGCGGGCGCTTCGAGGGTGGCCCGCGTGTCGCCGGCTGGTCGGATGCGATGCCGGCGGGTGAAGGGTTCGCGCGGACCCGCGGCTTTCGCTGCGGAGCGCCGGATCTGGTCTGCCGCGTGGAAGTCCACGTGCGGGTGGAAGCGACGCTTCCCGACGCGGGACGGGGGCAGCTCGGACGGGACTCCCGGAGCGCGGACGACTCGGAGCAGGCCCCACTGCAGGTGATGTTCGCGGCCGTGGCGTCCGTCGAATGGCCTGCGACCGCCGATGCCGCCGCGGGGCTCGAATGGCTGGCTCGCGCTGCCGCGCGCGGGGCGTTCGACACCGCGGATCTGACACCCGCGGTTGCCACGTCGCAACGCGCGGCGCAGTTCGAACTCCTCGCTCAGACCGATGGTCTGGGGCGCTTGTGGCTCGCGCTCGGAACCGTAGCGGGTACGTCCGGCGACGTCGACCCGCCCGCGGTGCGCCACGTGCGCGTGGTGCTGCGCGCAGCTCGCTGAATCGCTGCTCGCCGGACGCGGCCTAGTCCGGGTTATTCACCAGCTTTGCGATCGGACGGCCCAACCGGCGGCCTTCGGCCGTCTTTCGTCGCCCGGCGGCACTTTGCGACCACGGGCGCCCCTCGTTGACCTGTTCAAGGTCGACTGTGGATCCCGCGGCCGCAAAGCACCACCAGGCGACGACTTGGGCTCGTCTGTTCGAAAACCTGAGGAATAACCCGGCCTAGCGGTTGAACGCCATTACGCGCTTGATCCATTCACGCGTGCGCTCGCGGCCCGGCCCGAGGTTGAGGTGTTGGCGGAAAAACGCCGCGATCGAGCCCGCCTTTGCGTTCGCTTCCGGCACGGCCCAGTACGCGACAACAGGCGCGCACGTGATGTCGGCCGCCGTCATCGTGTCGCCGACGAGCCAGTCGCTCTCGACGAGTTCGCTCTCGATCCGCGCGGTCGCTTCATGCATCAGCGTGTTCGACGCTTCGAACGCTGCGGCATCCGCGGTGCCCCCAAAAAACTGGCCAAAAGCCGGACCGATCGCCTGACCCAGGGACTGGCGGCTAAACGCCTCCCACCCTTCGATGGCCTTCATCGAGTCTCGGTTGGCGCTGAACAGCCGCGGACCCTGCTTCAGGTTCGCGTCGATGTAGCGCAGGATCGCGCTCGAATCGAAGATGACGGTGTCGCCGCGGACGAGGATCGGCGTGAGCGGTTGCCCCGACAGCTCGACCACTTTGGCCCGGTTGGCGGGGTCGACCAAAATTCCTTCGAAGGGCACGTCCTTGTAGCGCAGGGCGATGCGCACCTTCATGGTGTTGGGGGACGGGGGCAGTTCGTAGACCTGGATGGGTGCGGTCATGGGATCGGGGGGGGGATGTAGGAAGGGGGGCAAGGTGCGCTGACGCGAGCATAGGCCGCTGTCGCTCGGGATTCGCCGGCCCGTCGCGCGGATCCTTAGCCCGGTTGATTCCCTCGCTTTCTAACCAGACGGCCCAACCGGCGGCCAACGGCCGCCTTTCGCCCTCTGACGGCACTTTGCGGCCACGGGCGTCATCGATGACCTGTTCAAGGTCGCCTGCGGATCCCGCGGCCGCAGAGCACCACCAGGCGACGACTTGGGCTCGTCTGCTCGAAAACCTGATGAATAACCCGGGCTAGGATGGGCGCCATGCTCGCCGCCCTCGTACTCGTTGCGCTCTTAGTCTGTGTCGATGGTCCCACGGGCGCGCAGGTCGCCGTGGAGGGTCCCCGGGACGAACTGGTGCGGGGCAGCGGGTCGGTGGACTTCGAGTCGGGGACGCTCGCCTACGATTTTACCGCCGGGCGGATCGTGCTGCGCGCCGAGGATGGCAAGCCACGCGCCAGCGTGTTCCACGTCGCCTACACCGGCGCGCCGCAAGAGGGTTCCACACGGCCCATCACCTTTTGTTTCAACGGCGGCCCGGGAAGTTCCTCGGTGTGGCTGCACTTGGGTGCATTCGGGCCGTCGCGTGTGGACCTCGGGCCGGAGGGCTTCGACCTGGCGCCGCCTCCGCGGCTCGTCCCCAACCCGCACGGGCTGCTCGAACTAAGCGACCTCGTCTTCATCGATCCCGTCACGACCGGCTACTCGCGGGCCGCCGACGGTGTCGACGCGAGGGATTTCCACGGTGTTTTGCAAGACGTCGAGTCGGTGGGCGAGTTCATCCGTCTCTACCTGACCCGGGAAGGTCGTTGGGCGTCGCCGGTGTATTTGGCGGGGGAGAGTTACGGCACGACGCGCGCCGCGGCCCTTGCAGACCACCTGCAAAGCCGGCACGGCATCTACCCGAGCGGCCTCGTGCTGATTTCGGCGATCCTCAACTTCCAAACGGCGCGGTTTGACGTCGGCAACGATCTGCCCTATCCCCTGTTCCTTCCCACTTTCGCGGCGACGGCGCGTTACCACGGCCGGCTCGCACCGGGTGTCGGCGACGAACTCGCGCCCTTCTTGAAGGAGGTCGAGGATTTCGCGCGGACGGACTACACGTTGGCGTTGATGGAGGGGGACGCCCTCGCCCCCGAGGATCGCGCGCGTATCGCGCAAACGCTCGCCCGCTACACGGGACTCGATGTTGACTGGATCGAGCGCGCCAACCTGCGCATCGACATCGGTCGTTTCGTCAAGGAGCTGTGCCGCAGCGAGCGCCGCACGGTCGGCCGGCTCGACAGCCGCTACCGCGGCTTCGATCGCGACGCTGCGGGGGAGCGCTACGAGTACGACCCCAGCTACGCCGCCATCCAGGGTCCCTACTCCATGGCGCTCAACCACTACGTCCGCACCGAGCTGGGCTTTGAAAGCGATCTGCCCTACGAGATTCTCACCGGTCGTGTGCAGCCCTGGGATTACAGCACGGTCCAGAACCAGTACCTGAATGTCGCCGAGCACCTGCGTCGTGCGATGACCAAAAACCCCGCGCTGCGGGTGTTCGTCGCGAACGGATACTACGACCTCGCGACACCCTATTTCGCGACGCACTACACGTTTGGCCACCTGCAGTTGCCCGAGGAGCTGCGCAGCAATATTCAGATGGCCCACTACGAGTCAGGCCACATGATGTACGTGCGTGTCGAGGACCTGATTGCGCTGCGCCGCGATTTGGGCGGGTTCTACGCCGCCGGACCGCGTTAGACGGCGAGCGCAGCCCGCACGGCGCGCAGCACTGCTGGCACTTCGTCGAGTGGGTTGGGCCAGTGGGGTGCGAGCCGCAGGAGGCCGCAGGGCGCGCTCGCGACGACGCCTGCTTCGAGAAGCGCGCGCGCGATGTCGGCCGCCCCATGTTCCGCGGGCGGATCCAACGACAGGATCGCGGAGCGTCCCTCCGCACGCGCCGCGCGGCGCGAAACAAAACCAAGCTCAACCAGCCCCGGTTCGAGGAGGTCGTGGTACGTCTGGACGTGCGCGTGGATCGCGCCGGGTCCGAGCGCAATCAAGGGCGCCATGCCGGCCGCGGCGGCGGCGAGCCCGAGGTGGTTGAGGACGCCCGCTTCGAACACCCGTGCCCCACGCACGAGTGGACGGTCGTGCCGCAGCGCGCTCGCCGGGCCGCCCAGGAACGCGTCGGGGGATTCGTGGCTTGTCCAGCCGACCAGCTGTGGTTCGAGGCGCTCGGCCGAGCGTGGATCAATCCACAAAAAGGCGGCGCCGAGTTGACCCATCAGCCATTTGTGAGAGCCCGCCGCGAGGTAGTGCACTCCCTCCGCGCGCACGTCGACGGGCCGCGCGCCCACCGCTTGGATGGCGTCGACGAACAGCTCCGCGCCGTGCTCCCGCGCGAGGCGCGCCAAGCGGGCGACGGGCATTGCGAGGCCCGTCTGGAACTGCACCCCACTGACTGCGATCAAGCGCGCGCCGCCGCGGTCGAGCTCCTTCCGCACAGCCTCGAGTCCTTCCTCTGCCGAACGCGTGAACGGGGCGATCGGGACGCGCACCACAGCGAGGCCACAGCGCCCCGCGGCGGCCTGCCAGGGTGTGACGTTGGCGGGAAATTCGTCCTCGAACGTGAGGATGCGGTCCTTAGCGCGCCAGTCCATCGCGCTGGCGACCGCTGCGGCCGCGGAGCTGGTGTTTGCGATCGCCGCCACGTCCGCGGGGTCGGCGCCGATCAGCGCCGCAAAACGCGCGCGGGCAAGGGCCGCGTTGTCGAGCAGGGCTCCGATCGCGCCGAGGCCCTGCGCGGCCGTTGCCGCGACCTGCTCGACGATCGCGCGTTCGACAAAATCGGGTGTCGGGGAAATGGCGGCGTGGGCGAGATAGGCCCGTGCGCGGAGCCGGGGAAAGTGCGATCGGTCGCCGAGCACGGCATCCGCTGGGTCGGTGCCCGCCTGCTCGGGGTGAGCGAGCCGTGAAAGACCCTCAGGCTCCAATGTCGTCACCTGCCTCTTTGCCCGTGCGTCCCGTGCGCGTGTCCCATCGCGGACAGGCTATCACGCCCACTCGCCGATCGTCAGTTGGGTGTGTCGTCGCCCGCGTGGTGGGCGGCGCGCGCGAGGACGTGGGACGCCAGCGGCATCGTTGCTGCGAGGGTGAACAGCAGGACGACGAGTTTGATCCAAACTTCCGTCGTCCCGTGCAGCGCGCCGAGCCCGATGGCGACCACCGTGACCGCGAGCGTGGCTGCTTTCGTCGCGGCGTGCTGGCGCGACAGGGCATCGGGCAGCACGAGGGCGCCAAAACACGCGAGCACAATGAGCGCCATCCCGACGACCAGCACGGCGGCGGCGATCAGCGCGGTCACGACGAACTCTCCTTGGATGTGGCGAGCGCTTGAGACCACGCGATCGTCCCGAGGAACGCCGCCAGCGCGAATCCGATCGCCACGTCCACGAACGCCGCTTCGCCGCTCACCGCGGCCGCGAGCAAACAGGCGGCGATCGCCCAGGATGCAAGTGCGTCGACAACGACGATGCGGCTGGCGATGTCGCGGTGGCGCGCGAGCGCAACCACGAGCAGGCACAAACCGAGGGCCAAGAGTCCCGCCGCGGCGATGAAAAGAGTCCCGTTCACGGGCGGCGCTCCGGGAAAAGAACACGCAGCGGGCGCTCGAACTTCGTCTCCACGTCGGCAAAGCTTTCCGCGCGGCGCCGCAGATCGAGGAGGTGGACCGTGAGCGAAGTCGCGTCGTAGTCGAGCTCCACGGACGTCGTGCCGGGCGTCAATGAAATCAAGTAGGCAAGGACCACGGCCCCGGTCGGCGAGAGGCCCGCGAACCGGTACTGGGCGATCCCCGGCTCGATGGAGCCCCGTTGCCACAGGATCACTCGCACGGTGTCCAGGCCGGCGTGCACGAGCGCAACCAGGAAGACGGGCACGAGCCAGAGCGCAGTCAAGACACGCTTCACGAACTTCACGGCAATTCCAAGGGTCCAAGGCGCGCCGCGAGCGCGGCAAACTCGAGCAGGGGCTCGGGATGGATGCCCAACACGAGCGTGATCGCGGCGAGCGAGTAGGTGCTCCACCACGCGGCGGCGGGCAGGCGGCGGGGATAAACAGGCTCCGGCGGCTCTTTCCAGAAGGCTTCGATCCAAACCTTGGTCATCGAGTACAGCGTCAGCCCACCGACGAGCAATGCGACGATCCCGAAGACATACCGCCCTTCTGCAAAACACAGCTTCACGACGGTGAGCTTGGCCCAGAACCCCGAGGTGAGCGGTAAACCGATCAGCGAAGCCGCAGGAATCGCGAAAACAAACGCGAGTGCGGGCCGACTCGCCAGCCCACCCAGATGACGCAGGTCGAAGCTGCCGCCGCTGCGTCGGATGAGCCCGCTGATCAGGAACAGGTTCGCTTTGACCAGGATGTGGTGGATGGTGTAGACGAGGGCGGCCGCGATTGCTGCGCGGGTGCCGAGCGAGATCGCGAGGAGGATGTAGCCGATCTGGCTGATCACATGGAACGACAAGATGCGGCGCAGATCCTGGTGGTACGCCGCCCCGAGGACGCCGGTGAGCATTGTGGCAGCGGCGATCCAACCCAGGGGTTCGAGCAGGGGCGCGGCAGCCGCGGGCGCGATCTCCGCGACGAGCCGCAGGACCGCATACGCTCCAACCTTCGTCAACAGTCCCGCGAACAACGCGAGGATCGGCGTGGGCAGGACGGGGTAGGCGGCGGGCAGCCACGCACCGAAGGGGAACGCCGCCGACTTGATCAGGAGCGCGAGCAGCGCGAGCGCGACGAGGGCCGTTGCCGCGGGGCTCGCCGATTCGGACCCCCCAAGACCCGTGGCTGCGGCGCCGAAGTCGAGCGAACCCGAAATCCCGTAGATGCCACCGACGGCGCACAGCAGCAAAACCGCGCCCAGTGAGTTGAGCACGAGGTAACGCAGCGCAGCGTCGAGGTGGCGGCGCTCGCGACCAAGCGCGATGAGCCCCAGCGCGCAGATCAGCATGACCTCGAACCACACATAGAGGTTGAAGAGGTCGGCAGTCGAGAACGCACCGCCCACACCCACCATCAGGCCGTGGACGAGCGGCAGCAAAAGCGGTGAGCTCGCCGTCGCCGATTCACCGCGCCCCGGCACGAGCAGCACCGCAACCAAGACGACGCCGCTGACCGCGAGCAGCGCGGCTCCCAGCGCGTCGATGCGCAGGCGGATCGCAAACGGCTCGGGCCAATCGCCGAGTCGCGTTTCGTACACGACGCCCTTCGCGGTGCCCACCGCGAGCGTCCCGGCGACCGCGAGGAAAAGGACCGCGCCGGTGAAGCTGGCCCAGCGCTGCGCACCCGGCCGATCGCGCAATGCGAGGCAAGCGAGGGTCGTGATGAGCGGCACGAGCAGGGGCAAGACGGACCAGGCGTTCACGTGGGGTCCCCCGGCTCGCCGTCGGCATCCGGCCGCGGTTCGGCGAACTCGTATTGGTCCCCGTCTGGGCCCGCACCCAAACTGCGCAGCCGTAACACAAGCGAAAACGCAAAACACGCGAGGGCAAACCCGATCACGATGGCGGTCAGAACGAGGGCCTGGGTCAGCGGATTCCCTGCATCTGGGCTCAGCACGGTGGCGCCATCCGCAACGAGGGGTGCGCCGCGGCGTGTGATTCGGCCGGCGCCAAACACAAAGAGATTGCCCGCCGCCGCGACGAGCAAGAGCCCCACGACGACGGCCACGAGGTCGCGGCCAAGCACCAAATAGAGCCCGGCAGCCGCGAGGAGGCCGATCGTGAGCGCAAAAAGCCACTCGATCATGCGGACTCCAGTAGGCGCAGGCAGAACCCGGTCACGGCACCGAGCACGCACAGAAGGACGCCAAAGTCGAAGAGGAGCGCGGTCGACAGCTTCCACGCACCCCCGATCATCGGCAGGTAACCGACGGCGTGTGTCAGGAACGGTTCGCCGGCGATCAGCGCGGGCAGGCCGCTGCAAAGCGCCAGCAGAACTCCCACCGATGCCAGCGCAATGGGGGGGATTCGCAGCCGACGCCGCGCGATCTTTGGACCTTGCACCAGCGCAACGGTCATCACCGCCACGGTGGCAAAGAGGCCGCCGACAAAACCGCCACCCGGCTCGTGGTGGCCGCGCAGGGTCAGGAGTACCGCCGCGAGGAGCAACGCGGGGTACAGCACGCCCGTTGCGAGCAGGACGATCGGGGAAGGGGCAGGGCGCCCGGGCGCGGATTGTCCCTCGACGGCCTTCGGATCGGGTTCGCCGGGTGTCACGTATTGGCCTCCTTCGCCCCTTTGCGCCGCAGAAGTGGCAGCGCTGCGAGTCCGACGAGCATCAGCACCGTGATCTCGCCCAGTGTGTCGAGCGCGCGAAAATCGACGAGCACGACATTGGTCACGTTGCGGCCGTTGGCCTGAGGCACGCTCGCTCCCGCGAAAAAGTCGGTGAGCGCGGTGTCGAAGGGCGCGGCGAACACCGCGAGCGAGGCAAAACTCAGCAGTCCGCCAAAAGCCGCCGCGGCGAGGAGCCTCCAGTTGGGCGTCAGCCGCGGGCGCTCCGCGGGCACATACCGCCGCAGCGCTGTCGCGGCGACGATGACAAACACCGTCTCGACGGCCAACTGGGTGAACGCGACGTCGGGAGCGCCACCGAATAGGAACACCACCGCCGATCCCATCCCGACGAGGCCCGCTCCGAGCAGGCGCCCGAGAACATCGCGGGCCGCGAGGGCCAATCCGGCTCCACCAAGGACCGCGATGCAGCCCGCGGCGAGACCCGCGTCGGCCGGCGCGAACGCGTGGGCCGTCGGCAGGGGCGCGCGCGCAACGAACGGCAGGACGAGCGCCGCTCCCGCGATGGCGAGCACGCCGACATAACGCCCGAGGATCCCGTGCTGGGTCGCGCGTGTGACCGCTCCCGCGCCCTTCTTCACACCAACGAGGGCGCGCTCGTAGAGCGACGCGGGGCCGATGATGTCCAGCGCCTCCAGTCGCTCCAACCACCCGTGCACACGATCCCACTGCCAGAACAGGAACGCACCGCCCCCGACGGCGAGCAGCAGGCTCTCAAGCCGCGTCGGCCACACGACCTCGAGCTCCAGTCGCCCGAACGGTGCGATCGCACGCGCGGACTCCAGCAGCGATCCCTCGATCGGTCCGTGCCAAAGACCGAAAAACAATCCGACGAGCGCGATGGCGAGCGGGGGCAGCGACATCCGCAAGCTCTGGGGGTGGGCGCTCGTCGCGAGCTCGTCGTTCGGCGGACCGAAGAAGATGCGCAGCGTCGCCACCGCAGCCACGGCGACCGCGACGATGCCCACCGCGATGCTGGCGGTGCCGACGTACCAGTAGGTGTCGGAGGACGCCTCGGCGAGCTTGATCGCGTCCTTTGCGACGACACCCAGGCTCGACGGCAAGCCGGCCATCGAGACACCCGCCAGCACCGCGGCCGCGGCGGAGAAGGGCAGGGCTCGACGCATACCGCGCAGGTGGTCAATCTGCCGCGTTCCGGCTTCGTGGTCGAGGTTGCCCGCGACAAAAAACAGCGGCGCCTTGTAGAGCGCGTGCGCGAGCAGGAAAGCGCTGAAAGCCACGCCGGAGAGGGGCTCGGACAGGCCCAGCAGCATCGTCAACGTGCCCAGGGCGGCGACGGTCGACCACGCGAGGATGCGTTTGATGTCGCGCTCCCGCAGGGTTTGGACGGATGCAAAAACGGCGGTGAACGCGCCCACCGCGAGCAGCGTGTTTTTCCACCAGTCGACACCGTTCATCGCCGGGTCGAGGCGCGCCATCAGATACACACCCAGCTTCACCATCGTGGCCGAGTGCAGGTACGCCGATACGGGCGTCGGAGCCGTCATCGCCCCCGGGAGCCACGCGTGGAAGGGGAACTGCGCGGATTTCGTGAACGCTCCAACGAGGACCAGAGCAACACCCGCGTGGAAGACCGGGTCGGTGAGCGCCCCGGGGTGGGTGCCTCCCAGGTGGACGAGGTGCGACAGGCGCAGGCCCGGCGCGGATTGCTGCATCAGCACGAGCCCGCCGAGCAACGCGAGCCCCCCGAACCCCGTGATCAGCAGGGCGTGGCGCGCGGCGTCGCGGGCGCGCACGTTCGCGCGGTCGAAGCCGACCAGCAGGAACGAAAGAACGCTGGTCGCCTCCCAGAACAGCAGTAGCGTCCACGGGTCGTCAGCCACCACCGCTCCGACCATCGCCAGGAAAAACGCGACGAGCAGCGCCATCAAACGCGGCAGCCGCGGATCCCCCGCGAGGTAGCCCGGTGCGTACACGAACACGCCGATTCCGATGCCGGAAATCAAAGCCAGCATCAGTCGCGTCAGCCCGTCAATCCGGAAGCCGAAGTCGGCGAGCAGGCTGGGCACCCACGGGATGCGCCACTCGCTATCGGGCAGCAGTCCGGTCGCGACAGCGGCGAAGAGCGCGGCTGGGGCGAGCCACGCAAGTCGGACCCACAGGGGAGCGGGCACAGAGGGACCTTCGACGGCGGCCATCGGCTTTTTTGGGGGGGGCTGGAGCCCGGGGCCGCCTTTCTTAGAGCCCGGCGCGCTCCGTTCGCAGTGAAATCGCCCGAACCGGTCGCCGAATCCCCGGCGCAGGTCGGCGGCTATGCTCGGGCGCCGGCGAAAACCCGCGCCGTTCCCGTGAATCCACGGCGGCGCGAGGCCAACACCGGCATGCCATGGGACCCACGCCGTCCGACCTCGGGGTGATTTCGCTGCGCCTGCGCGAGCTCGGCCAGGTGTTCAACTCCCTTGATCCGGCGCCCTTCCACGAGAAGGACCTCGATCCGGTCGCGCGTGAGTACATCCTTGGACGGGCTCGGGACGAACCCGGCGACGCGAAGCTGATCCTGTGGGTCGAGATCGAGCGGCCGCCCCCGGTCGCGGACTCCGCCGCAATCCTGCGCGAGGCGATCCACAACGACTTCGCCGCCCAGGCGGACCTCCGCCGGCGCGACCTGCGCGAACTCCTGCGGTACGGCCGCACCGCGCTCGCGATCGGCATCGTCTTCCTGGCGGGCTGCCTCTTCTTAGCCCAGGTCCTTGAGCCCCACACCCGGGGCTTCATTCGCATCCTGCGCGAGAGCCTGTTGATCGGCGGTTGGGTCGCGATGTGGCGCCCGCTTGAGATCTTCCTATACGACTGGTGGCCCATCACCCGCCGGATCCGCCTGCTCGACCGAATGGCGCGCTGCGAGGTGCACGTCCATGCGCTATCGTCACGCACACCGGGCCCTTAGCTCAGTCGGTTAGAGCAGGCGACTCATAATCGCTTGGTCGTTGGTTCGAGTCCAACAGGGCCCACCTTCAACGGCCTTCCCGGGCCTCGGATGGGTTTCGACGGGACCAGGCTGCACGACGTCCGCGTCCGAGCCGACGGGCGGGTTGCGCGCGAGCTTGACGTCGCGTGGCACGTCGCCGCTGCGTCGCAGCTGCGTTGACGCGAGTCCCTGCGCGCGGCTCATCCGGAAGTTCGCAGCCACGCGGACTCACACCCACCTGTCGCCGCGGCTGCCGGGAGGCGTCACGGTCTCCTACGGTGCTGCAACTTGTGCAAATGCGGGTTTACGGAGCTCCGTGAAGGGCCGCCAGAAGCTCGCGCGGGGGGGGCATCGGCGAAAGAGGCGATCTGGAGCGGCTGAGGCGGTGTGCGGTCGCGCCGCGGTCGCGGCACGGGGCTTGCTGGTGGGTGGCACGGGGTGCGGGCGTCCGCCTGCTCCCAAAAGTTCCAAGCGGTCCCAGTTCCACCGGCGGCAATGGCCGCGGGCTGGCGCCGGCCGTAGTCCTTCGCTGCCCCCATCCAGCCATGAAAACGATCCTTTCCCTCTCCCTTCTCGCCGCACTTGTCTCGTCCGGCTGCCAATCGAGCTCGTTCCTCGGCAGTTCGCTGCGCAGCTCAACCCCCACGGTCGATGAGGACATCCTCGTCTACGTGCCCGAAGCGAACCGCAGCGACATCACGGATGCGCGCACGGAGCGCATCAAGCTGCAGGATTCGGTGAACGTGGCCCAGCGGGACATCGAAATCGAGCGCCAACGCATCAGCACTGCGCAAGACCAACTGGGCATCGCCGAAGACGGCCTCGAAGCCGCTAAGAGAGCCCACAAGGTGGCCCGGGAGAGCCGGGAAGGTGAGCGCTCCGACAACCTCGATCGCACGGAAAACGAAGTCGAAAACGCCCGCAACCGCTGGCTTTCGGCGAAAGAAAAGGTGCATTACCACGAAGCGCGCATCGCGCAGCTCGAATCGAGCCACGAGCTCGCCGAGCTGCGGGTCGACCTTGCCGATGCCCGCGTGGAACTCGCCAAGGCGCGAGCCGTGAGTGAACTGGATCGTCCCGAAGCGCGCGACGTTTCGGTCCGCGAGTTCGAGATGTACGTCGAAGAGTACGAAACGCGTCTCGCCATGGCGGAAGTCGACGCCGACGCCTGGGACAAAAAGATCGAGCTGCGCCAGACCGCGTTGGACGATCGCGACCAGACGCGCATGGACGGCGACCGCAACACGGACAAGAATCGCAACAACAACAATCGCGACAGCAATCGCGACAACGATTGACCGGTGAAGAGGCGCCACGCATGGCAGAGGGGATCGCCCTTCGGCCTGCGTCCCTCAACGACGCGACTTGACGCCCCGGACGGGCGCATCGGCTTCGGTCGGTGCGCCCGTCCGTTTGTTCCGGGGCCGCGCAGCGTTGGCGCGATGAGGCTGCGAGAGTTGCTCGGGGATCGCGTTGGTCGCGAGGCCGCGGGAAAGAGCATTGCCCGCGAGCGGGTGACCTTCACGTTCCGTGGCGAACTTCGCTGCCTTGCCTGACCCTGCAAGACGCCGTGCGCGGCGGCATAGGGATTGCATAGCGGCGGACACCCGGAGCACGGACGCTCCGGGAATCCTGATTCGCAACTCAACGGCCGCGAGTGGCCATCCGCAATCCGCCATGAACACACAACAGAACGAGTTCCTCCTCGAAGCGCTCGAAACCGAGATCGGCGGCGTGCAGGTCTATGAGACCGCCGTGCGCTGTGCCCAGAACGAAGAGCTCAGGGAAGAGTTCGAGAAGTACCTCGAAGAGACCAAGGAGCACGTCCAGGTCTACGTGGAACTGCTCGAAGCCCTGGGCGTCGACGCGCAGAAGGAAACCCCTGGCCGCGAGGTCGTACGCAACAAGGGTCTCGCACTGGTCAAGGCGATGGAACTCGCGCTGGATGTGAGCGACCCTGCCGCGGCCGAGATCGTCGCCGCCGAATGTGTCGTCGACGCGGAAACCAAGTGCCACCTCAACTGGCACCTGGTCGGCGAGCTTTCCAAGAAGGCCAAGGGTGAAGAGGGCAAACAACTGAAGGCGGCCTACGAGCAAGTCGAAGACCAGGAAGACGAGCACCTTTACCACTCAGCCGGTTGGGCACGCGAGCTGTGGATCCAACGTCTGGGGATGCCGGCCGTCCTGCCTCCGCCCGAAGAAGAGAAGGACGTCAAGACCGCCATCGGTGCTGCACGCGCACGCAAGGCACGCACGGAACTGCTCTGAAACCGGGAGGGCCGCGCGATCGTCGACCGGTCCTCACAAAGACGCCCGCGCCGCGCATGCAAGCGATCACTAATCGCTTGCGGTCGGCGCGGCATTCATGCCACTACCCAAACCACTGCTCCCCACCTTGCCATGGCGAATCCGAAGAAGTCGAAAGAACCCGCCTCCGCGCTGCCCTCCAAGGACGAAGACCTTGAGAAGTTCCGGGAGCATCCCGAAGGCACGCACCTGACCACCGACCAGGGTGTCGGGGTGACCCACACCGACGATTCGCTCAAGGCCGGGCCCCGCGGGCCGACCCTGTTGCAGGATTTCCACCTGCGAGAAAAGATCACTCGTTTCGACCACGAGCGCATCCCGGAGCGGGTTGTCCATGCTCGGGGCGCGGGAGCCCACGGACACTTCGAGGCCTACGACGAGAGTCTTTCGGAGTTCACGAGCGCGGCGTTCTTGACCGACTCCCGCCGCAGCACACCGGTGTTCGTGCGCTTTTCCACCGTTGTGGGGTCGCGGGGGTCGGCGGACACGGTCCGTGACGTCCGCGGCTTTGCGGTGAAGTTCTACACGGACGAGGGCAACTTCGACCTCGTCGGGAACAACATGCCGATCTTCTTCATTCAGGACGGCGCGAAGTTCCCCGACCTCGTCCACGCGATCAAGCCGGAACCGGACCGCGAGATTCCGCAAGCCACCGCGGCCCACGACAGCTTCTGGGACTTCGTTTCGCTGCAGCCGGAGACGACCCACATGGTGATGTGGGCGATGTCCGACCGCGCGATTCCCCGCAGCTATCGGATGATGGAGGGTTTTGGAGTCCACACCTTCCGACTCGTCAACGCCGAAGATGAAGCCAAGCTCGTCAAGTTCCACTGGAAGCCGCTCCTCGGCGTGCATTCGCTGGTTTGGGACGAGTCCCAGAAGCTCCAGGGCGCGGATCCGGACTTCCACCGACGCGATCTGTGGGACGCGATCGAGATGGGTGAGTTTCCCGAGTGGGAACTCGGATTGCAGATCATCGACGAGGAAGACGCGCTGGCGTTCGGTTTCGACTTGCTCGACAACACGAAGTTGTTGCCCGAGGAACTCGTGCCGGTGCGTCGTGTGGGGAAGATGACCCTCGATCGCAATCCCGACAACTACTTCGCCGAAGTTGAGCAGGTGGCCTTCTGCGTCGCGAACATCGTCCCTGGGATCGACTTCACGGACGACCCCATGATGCAGGCGCGGCTCTTTTCGTACCTCGACACGCAGCTCACGCGTCTCGGGGGCCCCAACTTCAACGAAATCCCCATCAACCGGCCGCGCGCTCCCGTTCACAACCACCAGCAGGACGGCTTTTCGCGCCAGCGCATTCCGACGGGCAAGGCGAACTACCACCCGAACTCCGTCGGTGGGGGACAGCCGCAACTGGCGTCCGCGTCAGCCGGTTACGTGCCGCACGCGGAGCCGGTCGAGGGTCGCAAAACGCGTGAGCGCAGCCCGACGTTCGCCGACCACTTCAGCCAGGCGACGATGTTCTACAACAGCCTCTCGAAGCCCGAGCGCGACCACGTGGTAGGCGCGTTGAGCTTCGAACTCGGCAAGGTGAAGCGCAAAGAGATCCGCGAACGGGTGGTGCGCGTGAACCTCATGGCCGTGGACCCAGAGCTCGCGCAGCGTGTTGCGCCTGCGATCGGTGTGGATCTCGCCGGTGTGGACAAGGACAAAGAGGCAGCAGCCAAGCGCGGTGGCGCACCCCAGGGTTCGTCAACCGTGGGAGCGTCGTACCAGGGCAAATCGGTGACGAGTTCGCCCGCGCTCAGTCAGGAAAACCTGAAGGGTGACTCGATCCGGTCGCGGCGCGTTGCCGTGCTCGTCGCTGCGGGCTTCGCGGCGCCCGAGCTCGCAACGGTGCGCAAGGGCCTCGAGGCCGAGGGTGTGGTTGTCGAGTTCGTTTCGTCCCACCTGGGTAACATCGAAGGTGCCGACGGAAACACCGTCGAAGCCAAGTTCACGTTCCTGACGGCCAGCTCGACACTGTTCGATGCGTTGCTCGTGCCCGGTGGGGCGGCGAGTGTCCGCACCCTGGTCGCGGTCCACGGCGCACCAGGATTCGTGCGCGAGGCCTTCGACCACTACAAGTCGATCGCGGCGTTCGGCGAAGGCGTGGAGCTGCTCGCGGCGGGCGGCATCGAACGATCCTTGTTGGGCGGGGACGCGGGCTCGGGCGCGATGTCGAGCGTGGGAATCGTGACGTCGGGCACCCAAGGTGCCGGTCGACTGGCCGATGCGTTCGTTGAGGCGCTGAAGCAGCACCGGCACTGGGACCGCCCGGTTAAGTGATCTTCACCGTGGGGGGGCGTCGGTCGTCGCGCTTGGGAGCCGCGACGCGGCGCTCCCCACCATTCCCGTAGCCCGTTCCAAAGGACCTGTCGTTCGAACAGGTGCCACGCGAGCGCAAGCGCGAAGATCGCCATGCGCCCCGTCCGTCCGACCGCGCGCGGACCTCAAAACGACGTGGTCTCGACGGCTCGAAAAGCTCATAAATAACCCGAGTTAGCCCGGTGCGCCTGCTTTTGCGAGCAGCTCGCGTCCGAGCTCGACGAAGATCTCGGACAGCGTCGGGTGGTACCAGGGCATCCGCACGAGGTCTTGCGCGCCGCCGCGAAAGTGCAGGACGCTGGACGCGACGTGGATGAGGTCGTCGGCCCGGGGGCACAGCAACTGGGCGCCGACGAGGCGGCCCGTTCCGCGCTCCGCAATCAGTTTCGCCGAGCCCGCGTCCGGCACGACCCCCATGACGATGCCGCGCCCCTGGTTCGCGAAGTTCTTGCGCGCGACCACCACGTCGAGGCCGCGCTCGCGCGCCTCCGATTCCAAAAGCCCCGTTTGCGCGTAGGGCGGATGGGTGAACACGGCGAAGAGGGGCACGTCCTCGCTCCAGGGCACCGGCGGGCGGCCGTCGCGCCGCAGGCGTGCGTTGTGCGCGACGTGGCGCCCCTCCATGTTGCCGGTGTGCAGGATCTGACGGTCGTTGGTCGCATCTCCGGCCGCAAACACCGCGGGGTTGGTGGTCGCGAGGCAACCGTCGAGGACGAGCTGCGATCCCACCGCCTGGATGCCCGCGGCCGCGAGGTCGAGACCTTCAAGGTTGGCTTCCCGCCCGAGCGCCAGAAGGTAACGTTCGGCCTCGATGGGCTCGGGACCCAGCGGTCCGTCGACCTGGGCGAGCACACCTGCGTCCGTGCTCTCGATCGCGGTCACGTACGCGCCGATGCGCAGGCGGACTCCGGCGAGTTCGAGGATCTTTGCCATTTGCGCGGCGAGGATCGGATCCTCACCGCGATTGAGGAGCGGCGAGCGATTGACCAGTGTGACCTTCGTGCCGAGGCCCGCGAAGAACGTCGCAAACTCGAGCCCAACCGCGCCCGCCCCGTGCACGAGGAGGGAACGCGGCGGTGTTTCGAGCTCGAGCAGCGTGTCGCTGTGCAGGTACTCGATGCTGTCGAGCCCGGGGATCGGCGGGACGCTGAGGCGCGAACCCGTCGCGATCAGGAACGTGTTAGCCCGGTAGCGTTGGCCCTTGGCTTCGATTGCATCCGGCGCGACGAAGCGGGCGCGGGCGTCGAGGATCGCGTAGCCCCCGGACTCCATCGCGCCGACCTTGGCACGCTGGAAGCGCGCCACGAGGGCCCGCTTGCGCGCCATCATGACAGCGAAGTCGAAGCGCGGCGGCGCGAGCTCGATGCCCAGCTCCGGACCATGCCGCAGGTCGTGCAATAGGTCCGTCGAAGCCAGCAGCGTTTTTGTCGGCATGCAACCGCGCAGGATGCACAGGCCACCGAGTTCCCCGTCGTTGATGACGAGAACTCGCTTGAGACCCAGCTTCACGGCCTCCGCGGCTGCGGCGCTCCCCGCGCTGCCGCCGCCCAGGACGATCAGGTCGTACACGCCATTGGGATTGGGTGTTTCCATGGGTTGTTCCGCGGCAGAATAGGCCCGGTCGGGCCTTCCACCCAAGCCAGAACAACGGGGAACCGCCCTCGAACGGCGGGCGAGCCGTTATCCTGTCGCGCTCGTCCCCCCGCGGCCCTCGCGGCGGCCAATCGCTCCGGACCGCGCGCCATGCAACACGAACGCCTCAAACCCGGCACCCACCTGCGCAAGAACACCAAGCAGATCCTCGCGATGCTGCGCGCGTCCGCGCAGCGCGCGGGCCTCGCGTGTGAGTTCGAGCAACCTTCGTCCTCGAAAGCCCGCGCGGAGCTGCTGCCCGCGGGCGGTGGAGCCGTTCGCGGCGTGGTTGACGTGACGTTCACCACGGATGGGGTGGAGCTCGCATTGAGCGGCGCGGGCGGTGATCGCAAAGCGCTCGCGCTGTACACGGATACCACGTGGATGATGGAGGAGTACGAGGCCTTCATCGCGGGCGCGGCGCAGTGAACGGATTCCGCTTGGAGATTGATCCGGATGTGCGTGTCGCGGTCACGCCGCCGCCCGAGTTCTACCGCCCGGGGCCATTTCAGCAGCGCTTGGTCGAGCGCTGTTTCGGCGGTTGGCAGTGGCTGGGCGACAGGGATGGCGTGCCGCAGCCGGAGGGCGCCGCACCTTGCACGCTGCTCGAAGGGTCGCTCGCTGAACCGTTGGTCCTGACGCGACGCGCCGGCGCGATCGCGTGTTTGTCGAACGCCTGCACACACCGCGGACGGCTCGTGTGCGACGGACCGATGCGGGCGCGCGAACTGCGCTGTCCGTACCACGGTCGGCGCTTTGGGCTTGATGGTGAATTCCGCGCGGCGCCGGGATTCGAGGGCGCGCAGAACTTCCCCGCGCCCGAGGACGACCTCGCGCGCCTTCCGCTCGAGTCCGTGGGTCCGTGGCTCTTCACGGCGCTGACGCCGCCGCCGGGGTTCCGCCAGTGGTGGGGACCGATTCAAGCGCGCGTGGGGCACCTGCCCTTCGATCGTGCGCAGCGCGCGCCGGAGCGCTCGCGGCGCTGGACACTCGACGGCCATTTTGCGCTCTACGTCGAGAACTATCTCGAGGGCCTGCATATCCCGTTCATCCATCCCGGACTCGTGCGCACAATGGATTTTGCCGCCTATCGCCACGAGTTGCTCGAGTGGGGAACGCTGCAAGTCGCGGAAGCCGCGGAGAGTGAATCGGCTTTCGATGAAGCGCTTCCCGCCGGCCACCCGGACAGCGGCAAACGCATTGCAGCGTGGTATTTCTGGCTCTTCCCCAACCTGATGGTGAACGTGTATCCGTGGGGTGTCAGCATGAACCGCGTGCGGCCGCTCGCGGATGCGCGCACCGCGGTGGACTTTGAGAGTTACGTTTGGGCGCCTGAGCGCTTGGGAAGTGGTGCGGGCGGTGATTTGGACGCGGTCGAGCGCGAGGACGAACGGGCCATCGAATCCGTGCAGCGCGGGCTGGGGGCGCGCCTGTGGCGGCGCGGGCGGTACGCACCGGAGCACGAGCGCGGCACACACCATTTCCACCGGCTCGTGGAGCGCGCGCTCGCGCAGGGCGGCGATTGAGCACCGCGGATCGTGGGTCGCGGTGGCGCGCCGCGCGGTGGCCCTTGCGCGCCCCCGTGCGCGTACCCGTGCTCCTGCTGATCGTGGCAGGCTGCGCGGGAACACGCCCGACCGCGATCGAGCGTTATTTCGACGATGGCCCCGCGGTGCTCGTCAAGAGTGTCCGCTTGCCGGATTCGGAGCCCTGGCTCGCGCGCTTTTCAAGCCACACGTTTTTCGACCTGCGCACGCGGACGGGGGGTCCGTGGATGCGGCTCGAAGTGCTGAGCCGGACGAGCGGAGTGCGGGTTGTGCCGCTCGAGCCCGACGAAGTGTTTGCCGACCGGCGTTGGGACCGTCGTGTCGAGGTCTTGGCGTCGCGCACGGGGGCCGGCGCGGCGCCGATGGCGCGCAAGCTGTTGGACCTTGGAATCGCGCAAAACCAGCGTTATCTCAGCAGTTACCGCGCGTGGCCGGGCCCCAACAGCAACACGTTCGCGGAGGGCCTCCTGCGCGAAGTAGATGGCCTCGGTGCGCGGCTCGACCACAACGCGGTCGGCAAGGACTGGGCCGTTCCTGTGCGGGTGGGGCTGACGGGCAGCGGCGCGGGTGTGGAGCTTGAGACGCCGATCTTCGGACTCGAGTTGGGGGTCGTCGAAGGGGTGCAGGCGCACATCCTCGGCGCGGCATTCGGGATTGGAATCGTGCCCCCCGCGCTCCAGCTCCCCTTTCTGCCGCCCCTGCGGCTCGCCACCCGGGCGCAGGTCGGAGTCAGCGCGGCTGGCGACGTGTCGTTCGAAACGCCGCGTTGAACTAACCGCACCCGAGTTGCGCGAAGAGGCCGGCCCAGTCCGCGCGTTCCCGCTCTTGGGTGAAGCGCGGTGCGAGCAACGCGGCACGGCGTTCGAGTTGATCGCGCCAAACGTCGTCGGACTCAAGGCGCGTGAGGAGCGCGGCCAGCGCGCGTTCGTCCCCCGGCGGGAACCGCGCGGGCCAGTCGGCGCCGAGTAGGGCGAGGTTTGCGGGAATGTCGGTGGCGAGCACCGGAACGCCGTGGACCAGCGCTTCGACGATCGCACCGCTCGCCCCTTCGCTATGGGAAGTCAGCACCAGTGCGCGCGCCACAGCGAGCTGAGCGAGAGCGTGCGCGCGCGGCCAAACCCCGCCCCAGGACCAGCGCGGGGAGAGCGCCGCGGCGCGCTCGGCCTCGTGGGTGGCATCCTCGGTCAACGCGGCACCAAGGTGCAATGCTTTCAGCTTCGACGCGGGCGGCAGCAGCGCCATCGCGCGGGCGAGCAGGAACGGTTCCTTGATCGGACGCAGGTGCGCGAGGCACAGCACCAACCACGGTAGACGGTCCGCGGGGGGCCGGGGGGCGACTCGGCGCGCCGACGGCAGCACCACGTGGGTGCGTTCGCGGAGCGTTGCTGGCAACCCGTCGCCTTGGCGCGGTTGCAGGAGAACAATCGTGTCGGCGCGCTCGAGCGCCATGCGCAACTGTGGGTCGAGCTCCGTGCCAGGATGTGCTTCTGGCCGAGCTTTCGCATCGCAAGGGGGCAGGTCGGTCCCCGCGAGCGCGAGGATTCCCCGAGCCCGCGGAAGTCGATCGCGGGCCGCCACGAATGCTGCGCCGCATTTGACCGCGTGCAACGCAACCACGAGGTCCGCGGGCCGCCCGTCGTCCGCGTTGGCGATACGCACCCGGTGGCCGAGCGATCGCCACAGGCACGCCCAGCGCACCGCAGTGACCCGGTTGCCCGTCGGCACCCGACCGACCGCCGGTCGAAGCAAGAGCACGTCCATCGGGCGTCGAAACTACGCGGCCGGGCGTGTGGGTGGTGGATCGAGGGGCGATCTCGTCCTAGGCTCGGGCCATGGCAATGCTCGACCGTGCGGCACTGGGACGCGCCACTGTGCTGGAAGAGGATGGCCGCGCGAGGGCGCTCGAGACCGTCGTCCGGGAACACGCGGGGCCGGCCGTGCTCGTGTGGCTGCGGCATTTTGGGTGAACGCTCTGCCGCGAGCACGTCGCGCAGTTGCGCGGCATCGAAGGCACGATCACCGCTAAGGGCGCGCGGCTGATCCTGATCGGCAACGGGGAGCCGCGGCACATCCCAGCGTTCCGCGCGGCGCTGCACACGGGCGCCCGCTTGCTGTGCGACCCGGACCTTGCGAGTTTCCGCGCGGTTGGCCTCGAGCGCGGTGTGTGGCAGAGTTTTCACCCCAAAGCCCTACCGGGCGCGTTGGCGTCGCTCTTCAAGGGCCACGGTTTCCCTGGAATTCAGGGCGACCCCTGGCAACAGGGTGGCGCGCTCGTGCTTGGCCCCGGGGAGGGTGGTGTGGCCGCGCGCCCGGTCCACCTGCACCAGATCAGCCGCCACACGTCGGACTTGGTGAAAAACAGCGCGCTCCTGTCCGCCCTCGATCAAGCGGTGTCGGCTCGGCCGGTGTGAAGCCGCGACGGCGGATGTCGTCGCGACGATTGGGCCGGTGTCTTTGTGCTGGGGCGTGTCTGGCACGGTCGCGTTCTTTCCAACTTGGGGGTTAGGGCCGGGCGGAACTCGTCCGGGGCGGGGGGCATTGAGCGACCTGAAGGCCCTACATCGGGGCCACCCACCTACAACTCCCCAATCCCATGCAGAAGAAGCACAGTCTCTGGCTCCTCGCCCCCGTGCTTGCCACCGGACTCCAGTTCGCCCACGCCGATGGCGCGGACGAAGTCGAGTTCTTCATCCGCCCAGCCGCTCCGCTTTCGGGCGACACACCCGCGCTGGCGCTGAGCGTGTCCTCCGACGCTGAACTTTCTATCGTTGCGTCTCTGCACGCCGACGGTGCACTCCGGGTCACCACGGCGGATGGCCGAGCCGAAGGCGCCGAGCCGCTGTTGGGTGGTTTTGGACCGGCAATCCAGCTTTCCTCCACGGCTGCGGCTCTCGATGACGAAGCCGTGCGAGTGAGCGGTTCGCGCGGTATTGTCGCGTGGCTCGACGATGCCGCGGGTGCGACGGCAACCGCCGTCCACGTCGCGCGGTTCGACGCGACCTCGGGCCTTTGGTCGACGGGCACTCCCGTTGGCGTGCTGCCGTCAGGTGACACGACCGACTACGAAGTGGTGCTGACCCGCGCGCCGGTGCCGCTCCTCCACGTCGTCGCGGTGGTTTCTGGCGCGGTCTGGGTCGCGACATCCAACGACGCCGGGGCGACGTTCGCACCGGCGTCCCAGGTTTCGGCGCCCGGCGGCGTGGCATTCGAGGTCGAGGCCGAAGCGCAGTTCAACCGACTCGCTGTTGTGTTTACCGACAATCGCGGGCCCGCGGGGAGTCGCGTCCTTTGGTCGCGCACGGCCGTCAACTCCGGTTTTGGTTTCACCTTCGGACCGGAACATGCGTTGAGTGCAGCGCTGGGCTTGAATGCGCGTGCACCGCAGGTTGCCCTCGAAGTGGACCTGCTCGTCGCCGGCTGGCTCGAGGGCGACGGGGTCAACGACTCACTCTTCCTGCGGCGCTCGACCGACTTCGGAGCCAACTTTGGGTTGGTTTCCGAGCCCGTCACCTTCGCGCCCAACAGCGCCGCGGTGGACACGGTGCCTGACTTCGACTTGGAGGTCACCTACAGCCTCATCCAGGTCGCGGCGACGCTGCGTATCGACGGGGTCGACAGCGTGGCACGCTTTGCAGCGGTCGACCCGGCCGTCTTTGACGCGGAAGTGATGGGGCAGGGTTCCAGGCCGCGCTTCGCGCGCACCGAAGGTGTGGGGCCGGGTGGCCCGGAGTCCCAAACGATCGTGTTCCTCAGCCCAACTGAAATTGGTGAGACGACGCTGCTCGGGGCGTCCGCGGACCAACTGCTCGGCACGGAGTACCACGACGAACTGCTGCCCATCGGAGTGGACGCGGGCATCGCACGCGGTGTCAACGTCCAGCGTTTCGCAATTGCCTACAACCGGCTGTACGACAACTTCATCATCCCTTTCACGGCGGAATCGACTCCCGCCGGTGAGGCCGTCGCGGTGACCGGTTATCGACCACTGTCGATCGTCGGCGAAGACCTCTTTCCCGGTTCTGAAACCGCGCACCTTGCCACCGGGCACGTGCCGCTCGAGGACGCATTCGTGGCCGCTTTGGTGTCGTTCTCACGGGCGAAGGGCTCGCTCTTGTTGCCCGACGGGCGCGACACGGGGCTCGACCTCGACCCGCTGACCGTTTTGGGGCTGTCGCCGCAGTTGTTCTTCACGAGCTTCTTCGCCGCGAACGACCCCAGTCAGGAAGGAGCGGAGTTAGGAAACTTCCCGTTCCTCTTCCCCGGCGGTTTCGAGTTCTTCACGGTCGCCGTGACCCTCACGTCGTCGGGGCTGGTTCGCAAGATCAGCGACGTCGTGACGCTGCCGTGAACGAACCAGGGGCAAGCATCGGCAAACGCCAATGCTTGCCCCATTACGGCATCACTGGCAATGACCGGCCCGCCGGTTTGGGTCATCGCGCGCGCGGTCAGCGCCGGATTGACAGCAGTTCGACGTGGAAAACGAGGTCGGCGCCGGGCGGGATCTTAGGCGGGCTGCCGCGGCGTCCGTAACCCAGTTCCGCGGGGATGCGCAGGCGCGCCACAGTCCCGACTTTCATCTTCATGAGACCGCGGGTCCAACCGGGGATGACCTGGCCGACGCCGAAGGAGCTGGGTTCGCCGCGGTCATACGAGCTGTCGAACAGGGTTCCGTCCGTGAGCCACCCGGCGTAATGGACTTCGACCTGCTGGCGCGCGGTGGGTGTGGGCCCGTCGCCTTCCTTCAGGATTTCCAACACGAGGCCGCCGTCGAGCTCTTCCACGCGCACGGGCTCGGGGCCACCTTGGAACGCGGGCAGTTCGAGGGGCTTCACGATCTCGAGCATTTCGATGCGCCAGATCGTGGGCTCGGTGGTCCAACGACCGGTGCGCTGGGACGCGGCGAGTCCAGCCGCGGGGGGCACTTCGGCCACGACAACGGAACCGGGCGCCATGCGCAGCGGGAGTTCCTTGAGGAACGGCAGGTTCATCATCTGCGCGCTGCTCTTAATCGGGCCATTGGCGGTGCCCGAGAATTCCACGAGCACACCGTCCGGCGACCAGAACGCGTAGTCGAGAACGAAAACCTGGTCGGCCGCGGGCGGATCACCCGCGCCTTCTTCGAGGACCTGGAAAATCACGCCGGAGTCGAGCTTCTGCGACTTCTCCGGATCCGGGCGCACGAACTCCGGCGGAACGGGCGCCGGGATAACGTCGAGCAGCTCGACTTCGAAGATCAGCGTGGCCTTCTGCGGAATCGTGGGTGGACGGCCCGCTTCCCCGTAGGCGAGGTCGAAGGGGATCGTCAGCTTGTGGCGCGCGCCGACCGTCATCAGTTGGAGACCCTCGTTCCAACCGTCGATGACTTCGCCGAGGCGGAACGTCGCGGGTTCACCGCGGTCGACCGAGCTGTCGAAGATCGTCCCGTCGAGCAGCCACCCGGTGTAGTGCACGGTGACTTCGTCGCCCATCGCAGGGCGCTTCCCGGCGGCGGCTCCGGGGGCAAGCGCGCTCCAGACCAGACCGGATTCGGTGGTGTGGACGGGCTCGGAATCGGGGGGGATCGGGCGGCGGGTTTGGCTGGCCACGGCGGCAAAAAACGCCGTTGCGGCGAGCGCCGCTCCGACGAGGAAAAGGAGAAAGGGCTTCACGTTAGGTTGCGCTAGGTGGAGGTCGCGGGAGCGGGCGTCGCAGCCATCTTACCCCACCCGACCAGGCGTACCCCACCCGGCCCGGAATCAGTGCGCAATCCGGCCGCGGGCGAGCTCCGCCCGTCCGGCGGCGTCCACCTCCCCGCCCTGGATCGTCAGGGTTCCGCGTAGGACGGTTTCTCGCGCGACCTGCACGTTGCCGTTCAAAGGGCCCGTTGGACGCCCGTCCCCGTCGACCGGATCGATGGCCAGCGCGACCGGGTGACCGCCCGCGAGGAACTGGTTTTTGCCCGCGATCGAAACGCTGCGGCACGCGCCGATCGAAACGAGCGGGCGTTCGCCAGTCCCCGGCGCCATTTCGAAGTGGTTGTCGCGCAGCGTCAGCGCGCCGTTGGGCCGGTTTTCTCGGCCGTCCCAAGCGACGAGCGCACTCGTGCCGTAGGGTGTCCCCGCGCGCGTCAGGTGCGTGAGTTCGCGGTTGAACCCGGCGCGGTAGCGACAACCCTCGACCAGGATCGTGCAGTCTTCAAGCCGCCCGGCAAACGTGAACGCCGTTCCGCCCTTGTGCTCGTCGCGCCCTGCGAGCCCCGTGTCTTCCACATGACACCCGCGCACGGTGATTTTACCCCGACCGGGCGGGCCTTCTTTCTCACGCGCGACGACCTGCACGAAGGTGCGGCCAAGGCGTGAGCCGTCGATGTTTTCGAGCGTCACATCGCCACGGGGATTTTGGATGTAGAAGGCGTGCTCGTGTTGGATGTTGCGGACTGCGGCGCGCCCGATCCGCCCGGCGAACACAAAGTCCGCAAGGCCGTGGCCGAGCACGCCCCACTTCGATTCGCGGCCCGCTTGCAGCGCGTGGTCGTAACCTCCGTCGATCGTGCAGTCGATGAACTCGAAACCGCGGTTAGCCCCGTCCGGCGGCGGGGTGTAGAAGATGACGCCAGCGCGCTGGCTCGCGAGGATCTCGAAGTTCTCGAAGCGGATGTGTCCGACGGGGTACTGCTGCGCGATAGTGATCGTGTCGAAGTCGTACCCGGTCCCGATGCGCGCGCCCGCTCGGCCGCGCACGACGACGGGCTGCATCGACGTGCCGCCGGTACCCATCGAGTGCTGCGTCCGACGGTCGGTGAAACCGATGCCGAACGCCGGATGGTTGCCCGGGTCGACCATGACGGTGCATCCGGGGGCGGCGAGCTCGAGCGCTCGCGCCAGCGCGTTCGAGTCTTCGCGCCGCTCCTCGCCAGCGGCCTGATACCAACCCACACCCACGTTGACGACGGTCGTCACGCTGCCGCGCTCGGCCGGCGGAAGTTGTTCGGCGAAAGCTCCGGGGAGCAGTGCGGCGAGGGCCAACAGGGGCGCACAAGCGCGGCGGAGCGTGTTTTTCATGGGATCACGGGGGCGACCCGCCCCGGCCACCTGAGCTTACGCCGCCGCGGAGCCCGCGTTGGCGGCGCAGCGCTTCTTCAGGGATGCCACGGGGGCGCCAAAAGCCGCCGCACCCCGTCCGCGGCCCGCGTGGCACTGTTTAGGCCGCGATCGGGCTGTTCGAGGTCGCGATCCCAGAGCTGGCATGTGACCTCCAGGTGACGTTGGTCGAGCGCTTCGCAGTAGTTCGTGAAGATGCAGCGGCGTACTTCGCTCCCGCGTCCCAACTCCATCTTCACCCACCAGTCGGGGTCCGCGAGGGATTGGCGCGCGGCCGCGACGAGGTCGCAGTCCCCGCGGCGCAGCGCATCCTCGGCCTGTTCGAACGTCGCGATGCCACCCGCGCCCACGATGGGTGTGGTGTAGCCGGCGGCGCGGACACCTTCGCGCACCGCGCGCGCGAGTGGCAGGTTGCGCCCAAACGGGCCACCTGCGATGCGCACCGTCGGCATGCATTCGTGGCCGCTGGGCCCGGTGTAGGGATACGCGGCGGCTCCGACCTTGGGCTGTTTGGCGTCGTCGAACTTGCCGCCCTTGCTGATCGAGAGGAAGTCGAAGCCCGCGCGGGCAAACGCGACACCCTGGTCAACGGCATCGGCGATTGGACTGCCCCCCGCGATCACTTCATCGCCGAGGTAGCGTGCACCGACGCACCAATCCGCTCCAACGCGCGCGCGCACGGCATCAAAAACTTCGAGCGGCAACCGCAGCCGGCCCGCGGGCGTGTTTCCGTAGCCATCCGCGCGTGTGTTCGTGCGCGAGAGAAAGGAGGCCAGCGTGTACGCGTGGGCGTAGTGCAGCTCCACACCGTTGAATCCCGCGCGGCGCGCGCGTGCGGCGGCGTCGGCAAAGAGGCGCGGCAGGACGTGAGGGAGCTCGGTGATGTGCGCGCGATCGGTGTCGGTGATGCGCTCGCGGTGTCCGAAGAGCAGGTCTTCGCGTTCCCGATCCGTGAGCACTTCCAGTAGTGCAGAATCGGGCAGATCCGCGAGCGCTCTGCGCACACCCGCTTCATCCCCACGCGCCGCATCGTCGAAATCGCGCTCGGCGAGCGCTGTGCGGTGCAGATCTGTGACCGCGAGGAACCGCTCGAGGAACTTCGTGCGCTCGGGCCGCCGACGGATGCCAAGGAAGTCGATGCACTGGATCAACAGCGCCGTTTGGCCGAGGGAGCGCTCCCGCACAACCTTCACGAGATCCGCGAGGCCCGGCAGGAACCGGTCGTGGCCGATGCGCAGCAGCGGTCCGCTTGGGACGTCGCGGATGCCGGTGGCTTCCACGACGAGTACCGCCGGACGGCCATCCGCGAAGCGGCCGTACCAATCGAGCACGGCGTCCGTGACGAAGCCGTCAGGGCTCGCGCGCCAGGGCACCATCGCGGGCACCCAGGTGCGCGTGCGCACGCGTAGCGGGCCCAGGTGGATGGGGGAGAAGAGCGTACTCGCCCGCGCGTCCGCGGCGCTGGGCCAATGGGCAGCGGGGAGCGGCATCCGCTTCGAAGAACCTTCGGCCGGCACCATGGCCGCGCAGTCTACGGCCTCGCAGTCTACGGCCACCGCGTCCTGCCATGCTTCCGGCAAATGGGGCGACTGTACTGGTTCTTCCGACTGGACGGGCGGGTCGACCGCAGCGCCTTCGCCGCGGCGGGTTTTGGACTGATGGCGTTCAAGTACGCCGTCGAAGCGCTCTTCCTGTGGGCCGTCGCGGGTGTCGTGTGGACACCCTTCGATTTCCTGATCCCAATCTACGGGATGCGCGCGGCCAAGCTCGGCGCGCAGTCGATCCTGTTGCCCGCGGTGGGCGCCGTCGTCCTGGTCGCCTTTGCGACCATGGCACTCGGTGCTTACGGAGTGGTGCTCTTCATGGGCGTGCCGCTCGCCGCGAGTTTTGCAACGGGCTGGATCGCAAACTCCCGCGGCGCTGTGGGGCTCGGTGGCACCGTGGTCCTTTCGATCGTGAGCTTGGCGCTCATCGCCGCACTGCTCTTGCTAGCGGCGATCGAAGGCATCGTGTGCATCGTCATGGTGGGGGCGCTCAGCGTCCCGATTGCGATCTTTGGTGTGATCCTCGGCCGAGTCGTTGCGCGTCCGGATTGGCACCGGGGCACCGCGCTGCCCGCCATCGCGCTCATTCCCCTGATGGTGGTGGAAACGCGGATCGCCGAACCCGCGGAGTTCGAAGTGACGTCGGTGGTCGAAGTCGACGCCCCCCCCGATCGTGTGTGGCCCATTGTGATCGGATTTTCGGAGCTTCCCGCTCCCGACCACTGGCTCTTCAAGACGGGCATCGCGTACCCGCTGCGCGCGCGTCGACGGGGAAGGTGTGGGGGCGGTGCGCCACTGCGAGTTCTCGACCGGTGCGTTTGTAGAGCCGATTACGGTTTGGGAGCCGCCCCATCGACTGGCGTTCGACGTGACGCAATCGCCACCCTCGATGCAGGAGTGGAGTTTCTACGCAAAGCTCGAACCGCCGCATCTCGAACACGCTTTCCGATCGGTGCGCGGGGAGTTCCGCCGCGTGCCGCTGCCCGGCGGCCGCACACGGCCCGAAGGCTCGACCTGGTACGAGCTCGACATGGGGCCCGTGGCCTATTGGCGGATCGTCTGCGACTCGATCGTGCAGCGCATCCACCGCCGTGTCCTTGAGCACGTTGCGGCCGTCGAGGCGCGCCAACTGGACCTCATCGCGCTCGACGTCGCGCTCGATAGCCTGGAGGCCGCGGACGATGATCTTGCCCGTCTCGTCGAACTGCGGTTCTTCGGCGGTCTGTCGATCCAGGAGACCGCCAAGGTGCTGGGGCGCTCGACGGCGAGCGTGGAGCGCGATTGGCGCGTGGCGCGGGCGCTCCTGCGGCGCGAACTCGATGGAGGCCCGGCTTGACCCGCGAGCGGGCGCGTTGGTTGCGGCGCGCTTTGGGTGATGCGTTGGCGCTTCCGCAGGATGAGCGCGCGGAGTACCTGCGCACGACTGCGGGCTCCGACACCAAGTTCCAGCGCGAACTGCGCACGCTGCTCGCGGATGCCCAATCCGACGATCCGTGTTTTGACCCCATCTTTGCCGCCGAACTGCCGGAAGATGCGGTTTTGCGCGCTGGCGAGCTCCTTGGGCCCTGGCGCCTCCGCGTGGAACTCGGGCACGGCGGCATGGAGGACGTGTGGCTCGCCGAGCGAACGGATGGCTCGTACGAGCAGCGGCTGGCGATCAAGTTTCCGCGCGCGCGCGTCGCGACGGCATTGTCCTTTGCGCGTTTCGAGCGTGAACGCGCCCTGATCGCCCAACTGGAGCATCCCGGGATTGCACGGGTCGTCGACGGTGGCTGGACGACACCCGGTCGGCCGTGGTTTGCAATGGAGTACGTCGAGGGTGCTCCGGTCGACGTACACGTGGCGCGTCTCAACCTCGACGCGCGCGCGCGCATCGGGCTCGTGAGCGCGGCCGCGGCCATCGTCGCCGCGGCGCACCAGCGCGGCATCGTGCACCGCGACCTCAAGCCTTCCAATGTGCTGGTGCGCGCGGATGGGCGCAGCGCCGTATGGGAAGCGGCGCGCGGGTTGCTTGCGCCCTTTGTCGCGAACGCAACCAACGACAATGAGCTCGCCCGTGAAGTTCTGGAATATGCGGTCGAAGTTGCGGCCGCGCGGGCGGGCAGTCGTTTCCTCGCCGAGAACGCAACAGAGCGCGAGAAACTTCTCGAGCGCGCGCTGCTGCGTGGCGCACGGATGGCGACGTGCCGGGAACGTGGCGACCCTTGCCCAAGTGGGCCTTGCAAACGTAGCCCTCGCCCGCGGCAACGCCCGGGAGCGGTCCAGCGGTCCAGCGGTTCGAGGGCTAGCGCGCCGAGGTTGCGGCGTGGGACGCCGCTCATACCCGTCTGGACTGGCCACCGCGCCACCTGGGTGCGCTCGAGTACGGGCTTGGGAGCGCGTACGAGCAGTTGGCGCGCGATTTAGCCCTCGTCGTTCCCGAGCGGATTGTGTGTGCCGCCGCCGCTCGCAGTGCCTTCGAGCGCGGCCTTGCCACCGCCCGCCGGCTGGCGGACGAGGGGCGACTTTTGGAACACGAGAAGGTACTGCTGGAGCTCTATGCGGCCGACGTGTCGCGGATCGGTGGGCTCGCGACCGAGCTTCGCGCGGTGCCCCTCACCGAACGGTGAGCCCGAGGCCAAAATTCGCGGCACGTTGAAGCGCGCGTCGCCCTAAACTTCGCGGTCGATGGAACGCCCCCTTGCACCGACCGCGCTCGTTACTGGCGCCAGCCGCGGCATCGGATTCGCCATCGCGCGTGCGCTCGTCGCGGAGGGCGCAGCGGTGGCGCTCGCCGCCCGCGGCCGCCCGGGACTCGACCGCGCGCGCGCGGAGCTGCAGCGCGAGTTCCCTGGCGCGCGCCTCGTGGGCATCGAGTGCGACGTCGTTTCGCCCGACGCGATCCGCGCGCTCGTGCTGTTCCTCGAGGTGTTCGAAGCGGAGCACGGTCCGCTGGGTTGGCTCGTGTGCAACGCGGGCGTGGCGATCAGCGCGCCGTTGTTGCCCAAGCAGCCCCACGACACCGACCCGTTCGAAGCGCATCTCAACGTGAACTTCCACGGGCCGCGGCGTCTTGTCGAGGCGCTCGCGCCCGCCATGGTACAGCGCGGCGACGGTTCGATCGTCCACGTCGCTTCCAGTGCGGGCCTGCGCGGTTACTCGTACGTGAGTGCGTACTGCGCGAGCAAACATGCCCTCGTCGGTTTCACGCGCGCCGCGGCGCTGGAAATTGCCCCGCGCGGCGTGCGGATGCACGCTCTGTGCCCGCACTACGTCGATTCTCCGATGCTCGACGCATCGATCGATAACGTCGTCGCAAAGACGGGCAAGACCCGCGAACAGGCACGCGCGTTTTTCGCGGCCGAGAACCCGGGCAAGGCGCTTGTGAAGCCCGCGGACGTCGCGCAGGCGACGCTCGAGCTCCTGCGCTCGCCGCAATCGGGAATCGTGCTCGAAATGGACGGCGCCGATTCGCGGCGTGTCGACCCCGGTTTTCCCGCCGTCAAGCGCGGCTGAGACTCACCATGCAAATGCACGTCCTGCAACCCGAAGGATGGGCCGCGCCCAAGGGATACTCGAACGGCATCGCGGTTGACGGTGCGGCGCGGCTCGTGTTCACCGCGGGTCAGATCGCGTGGGATCCCGCTGGTCGGCTCGTCGGCGCAGGCGATTTCGCCACCCAGTTCCGCCAGGCGCTGGCGAACACGATCGCGGTCGTGGAGGCCGCGGGCGGTGGAGCACAGCACCTCGTGCGTTTGACGGTGTACGTGACCGACAAACGCGCGTATTTGCGGAGCCTGAAGGAAGTGGGAGCGGCGTGGCGCGATCTCGTCGGACGGCACTATCCGGCGATGGCGCTGGTGCAGGTCGCTGATCTCGTCGAGGATGGCGCGCTCGTCGAAATCGAAGGGACGGCGGCAATCCCGGGCCCCACGCCCTGATCACCGCCGCGCGGTTGCAAGCTCAGAGGGCGAGAGCTGTGCGCACGCGCTTTGACACGGTGTCGAGGCAGCCCGCGTCGAACGGGCTGACGAGACCGGCGGAGCGCACGAGGCCCTGGAATGGCAGCGAGCCGCCCTTAGCGCACAGGCCGTGGTATGCGGCGAGCGCGCCCTCGCGGTCCGTTTCTGCCTGCGCCCAAAGTTGCAGCGCCGTGCTCTGGGCCAGTACGTAGTCGATGTAGTAGAAGGGCGAAAGGTAGATGTGGCGTTGCATTTGCCAGCGACCGCCCTTGGATGCGTGGGGCATGTCGCCCCAGTTGCGCCAGGGCAGGTACATTCGCTCCATCTCGAGCCACAGTCCGTGGCGTTCGGCCGCGGTGAGGTGCGGGCGCGCGTAGAGCTCGTGCTGGAAGTGGTCGACGGCGGTGCCGTAGGGCAGGAAGAGGATCGATTCCGCAAGGTGCGTGCGGCGGAAGCGCTCCGCGTCGGTCTGGAAGTAGCGCTCCATCTGCGGGAACGACAGCAACTCGAGGGACATCGAGTGGATCTCGGCGGATTCGTACGTCGGCCAGTGGTAGTCGCACGGCCAAAGTTCGCGGCTCGAGTAGTTCTGGAACGCGTGGCCGATCTCGTGGGTCAACACCTCGACGTCGCCCTTCGTGCCGTTGAAGTTGGCGAACACGAACGGCATCCCGTGGGTGGGGAAGGATGTGCAAAAACCGCCGCCCGCTTTGCCGTCGCGGCTGTCGAGGTCGAGGAACCCGCCGTCGGCCATGCGCGCGAAGAAGTCGCCCAACGGCGCCCCCAGTTCGGCAAAAACTTCGCGTGAGCGCTCCACCAGCCAGTCGAGGTCACCCTTTGGCAGCGGATTGCCCGCGGGATCGTGCACGGTTTCGTCCCAGGCCATCAGTCCGTCGACACCCAACGTCTTGGCCTGGCGCGCGCTGATCTGTGCTGCAAGGGGCACGACGACTTCGCGGATCGCCGTGCGGAAGTTTTCGACGTCGGCACGCGAGTAGTCGACGCGGCACATCCGGCGGTACGCGAGGTCGACAAAGTTGTCGAGCCCCAGCGTGCGTGCCATGCGTGTACGCACGGCGACGAGGTCGGAGAAAATGCGATCGAGGTGGTCTTGGTTGGCGTCGAACCAGCTCCAAAGGGCGATTTCCGCCGCCCGGCGCACGGCGCGGTCCTGGTGTTGGCGAAAGCGCGGGAGGGTGCTCAGGTTCTCGCTCTTGCCCTGAAACTCGATCTTCGCCCCCGCGAGTTTTTCGGTGTACTGCGCACCAAGGCGCGATTCGGCGACGAGATCGGCCTTGATCGCGCTGTCGAACGCGAGCGCCTCCGACTCCCACAGGGCAAACGCCTGGCCGCCGAGCTCAGCCTCCAACACGCGGCGCAGTGGATGGCTAAGGAGTGCCCGCTTCACGCGCACCTCGAGCTCGGTCCAACCCGGTGCGGACTGGTCCCACGCCTCGCGCGCGGCCTTGCGCGCGGGGTCGCGTGTGTCCTGCTGGAAACGCAGGGAAACATGGGAGCGGTAGCTCTTGACTTCCCTGCGCATGCCATCCCACACCTTCAAGGGTTCCATCGCAGCGGCGCTGGTGCGCGCGCGAGAAAGATCGCCCAAGATCGATTCGGTGCGCGTCCGCAGGGAATCGATGTCGGGAACGGCGGGTTGAATGTCGGCAAAGGTGAGCATCGGGCGGGTCATTGGGAGGGTTCGGTGGCGCGGACGCTGGGACGCTTCGCGAGGCGCTCCCACCATGCTGCAACGCGGGGCGGCAAGGGCAATTCCAGGAGTGCGTGGAAGTGCATGAAAGGGATGTAGACAAGGTCGGCGAGCGTGAACTGGTCACAGACCAGGTAACGCTGATCGGCGAGGGTGCGCTCGAGGTGTTCGAAGTGACGGACGAGCGGCGGGCGAGCCGCGGCGAACGCAGCCTCATCCCAGGTGTCTTGGGGGTCGAAGCGCTTGGGCCGCTGGATGGCGCGCGCCAGGTGTGTGAACTCAAGGTCGCACAGCTTGACGTGCATCGCCGTATGCGCGCGGCCCCCGGGCGTGGGGGGGACGAGCGCAGGGGCAGGGTGGGCCGCTTCGAGGTACTCAAGGATTGCCGTGGATTCGTAGACGACGGTTGTGCCATCGACGAGCACCGGAATCCGCCCGTAGGGATTGAGGTCGAGGAACTCGGGTTCGCGCCGCCGGGCTGCGGGCGTTTCCTCGATGTCCGCGGTGAGGCCTTTCTCCGCGAGGGCGATCCGCACGCGCCGGGAGTACGTGGAGTTCGGAGTTGAGAACAGCCGCATCGTGGAGCGCAGAGTAGCGCCCCACGGCCGCGGGGCGATGGGTACAGTGCTCGCGATGCACAACCGCCGCACTTTCCTGGGGGGCGCTGCCAGCCTGGCGCTGACCCCGGCCCTCTTTGCCGGTCCGCGTCGGGCCAGGGACGATTCCATGGCCAACGAGCCGTCTTTCCGGATCTCCCTCGCCCAGTGGTCCTTGCACCGCGCTCACCAGTCCGGGCGCCTCGCAGCGCTCGACTTTCCGGCGCGGGCGCGCGAACTTGGATTCGACGCGCTGGAATACGTGAACAGTTTTTTTGCGAGCGCCGCGGACGATCGACGTTGGGTGGCGGAGCTCAAAAAGCGCTGCGAAGACGCGGGCCAGCGCAGTTTGTTGATCATGTGCGACGGTCTGGGCGCCCTGGGGGACGCGGACGAGGCGGCACGCACCAAAGCCGTGGCGAACCACGCGCCGTGGCTCGACGCCGCGGCGGAGCTGGGATGCCACTCGATCCGCGTGAACGCGCAGAGTTCGGGCACGTGGCAGGAGCAGCGTGACCGCGCGGCGGACGGGCTCCGGCAACTGGCCACGGAGGGAGACAAACGCGGCCTGCACGTGATCGTGGAGAACCACGGCGGGCTTTCCTCGAACGGCAAGTGGCTCGCCGAAGTGATGGCCAAGGTGGACCATCCACACATCGGCACACTGCCTGATTTTGGCAACTTCCGCGTGCGCGACGACGAGTGGTACGACCGCTACGTCGGCGTCGCCGAGCTCATGCCCTTCGCCCGCGCTGTCAGCGCAAAAAGCCACGCATTCGACGCGTCCGGCAACGAAACCGGCACGGATTACCGCCGCATGCTTCGAATTGTCTTGGATGCGGGTTACCGCGGCTGGATTGGCGTCGAGTACGAAGGTTCCGACCCCGACGAGGAAGCCGGTATCCGTGCGACCCAGCAGCTTCTCGTGCGCCTGCGCGACGAGTTCGCGGCCGGTTGATCGCGAACGGCGCCCGCACGCTGGGCGCGCTGGGCTCGAGCGGCTGCGCTCCCGAATCACGTCCCCCCCCCCAACAGGTCCCCTCCCCGATGACCCAATCCCTCTCCCGCCGCGCGTTTTTCGCCCGCTCCGCCGCCACGGCCACCGCCGCCGCACTCGCGGCCGGGACCGCTTCGGTGTTGTCGTCCTGCACGTCGCTTGCGGGCGGCGGGCCGGTGGTCACGCGCGGGCGATTGCGCCACGGCGCGATCGGTTGCGGAGGGATGGGGGAGACCGACCTCGCGGAAATCGCCAAGCACGACGCGGTTGACATCGTCGCGCTGTGCGACGTTGACGCCACACGGCTCGAGGCCGCTGCGCAAAAGCATCCGGGAGCGCGACGCTACACCGATTGGCGCGAGATGCTCGCCAAAGAATCGGACGCCATCGATGCGGTGCACGTCTCGACCCCCGACCACATGCACGCTCCGATCGTGATGAGCGCGCTGCGCGCGGGCTTGCACGTGTACGGGCAAAAGCCCCTGACGCGCACCGTCCACGAAGCCCGCGCCATCGCTGCGGCGGACCGCGCCGCGCGGACGGCGACCCAAATGGGCATTCAAAACCGCGCCGCGCCGCACTACCGCCAGGCGCTCGCTCTCCTTCGCGCGGGCCACATTGGCAAGGTCTACGAGGTCCATGTGTGGACCGATCGTCCGGCGGGTTGGTGGCCCCAGGGCGTGGAGCGTCCCGCCGGCGACGACCCTGTGCCCGAGGGTTTGGATTGGGACCTGTGGCTCGGCGTTGCGCCCTATCGGCCCTTCGTGACGGGCAACTACCACCCGTTTTCGTGGCGCGGGTGGAAGGATTTTGGCACGGGGGCGCAGGGCGACATGGCATGTCACCTGATGGATCCCGCGCTGTGGTTTCTTGGGCTCGGCGCGCCGCGGCGGGTGCGCTCCGAGGGCCCGCCGCCGGGCGCCGACAGCTATCCGCTTTGGTCGCGGGTGCACTACGAGTTCGAGGGGACCGCGCACACGGTTGGACAGCCGGTCCGGTTGACCTGGCACGACGGCGGACGCATGCCGCACACGCAGCTCGACGAGGTCGAAGCCGGCGACGGCGATTGGAAAGACGGTGTGTGGAAAAACGCGTGCCTGTTCCTGGGTGAGCAGGGAGCGTTGCTCGCAAGCCCCTACGACCCGCCGCGGCTGCTGCCCGACTCCCGTTTTGCCGGCGTCGAGCTGCCCGCCGTCGAGGATCGTCAGCACTGGCACGAGTGGGTGGATGCGTGCCTGTCGGGTAAGCGCCTTGAGAGTGGATTCCAATACTCGGCGCACTTGACCGAGGTGGCGCTGCTCGGCAACGTCGCGCTCCACTACCCGCACACCACGCTGAACTGGAACGGCGCGGCGGGGCGTTTTGCCCAAAACGACGCGAATCGGCTGCTGCACACACCCTACCGCGCGGGTTGGGGCGTCAAGGGCCTGTGAGGCGCGGTCAGAAATAACCCAGCGCCTTGAGCTCCGCGCGGGTTGCCGCGTCGATCTCGACGCCGGTGCCGCGCGTGAGCTGGCTGGCGTAGGATTCGAGGCGCGCCAACTCGGCAAGGGCCGCGGTGCGCAACTCCGCTGCGCGTTCTCCGTCTGCGACGGGGACGACCTCGGCCGGATCCCTGCGCAGATCGCGCAGGTGGTCGCCTTCGCTGTCGTGCAACAGGAGCCACCCGCCTCGGCGCAGGCTCCAGGTGTCGAGCGGGACCTCGCGCCGCGAGCGGTGCTCGCCGAACACAATCCGGTCCTCGGTCACCGGCGTGGTGCGCCCGATCCAATCGGCCCAACTGCGGCCCTGGCGCAGGTGTGTCGTGTCCGCGACGTCGAGCAGAGCGAGCGCACTCGGCACGAAGTCGATGTGCCGCACGGGCGCCGCGATCCGTGTGCCCGCCGCTCGGCCACCGGGAAGCTGCACGAGGAGCGGTACGTGCAGGACTTCCTGCCAAAGCCGGTCGTGGCGCAGGCGCCCGTGTTCGCCGAACTCCTCGCCGTGGTCGGAGGTCACGACGACGAGGGTGTTGTCGAGCTGTCCGGAGCGCTCCAGCCCGCCCAAAAAGTCGCCGATCTGTCGATCGGCGTCGGCGACTCCAGCGGTGTAGAGGTCGTGGAGGTGTTGGTGGTCGGCGGGATCCTGTTCGTCAACCCGCAGCCAGAAGTTCGCACCGATGTTGTCGTGTCCCGAACGTTTGGGTGCGAGGTCTTCGCCCGCGGCGCTGCGCTGCATCAGCTCTGCGCGTGTGCCCACGATACGCCCGCCGTAACCCGGATCCGCGAAACGCGCCAGCAGGTCCGCGGGCACGAGGTAGGGGTCGTGGACGTGGTACGTGTGGAAAAACAGGAACCAACGCCCGTCCCCGTTGTCGCGCAGCCATCGGCGCGCTTTCGTCAACTTTGCCGCGAGCGTGCCCGGGCCATCGTCGTAGATCTCGAATCCGCGGTCGAAACCGAGCAGCGCCTTCATGTTGCCGCCGCCGGTGAACGCACCGGTGCGGAACCCACGCGTCGCAAGCGTCTGCGCCAGCGGCACCGCTTCGGGCGGCAAGTGCGACGCGCCAGCGGTGTCGAGGTTGCCGACACCGTGCACACGCGGAGTCAGGGAAGTGAGCAGCGAATGATGCGCGGGCGCTGTTTTGGGCGAGTGGCTGAATGCGCGCTCGAACAGCACACCCCGGGCCGCCCAGGTGTCGAGCTGCGGCGTGGCGCCGCGGGTCGAGCCATACACGCCGAGCGCGTCGGCCCGCAGGGTATCGATCGAGACGAGGAGCAGGTTCTGCGCGGGGTCCGGCGCGTTCCCCGAACAGCCAGCCAGGAGCGCCGCCGCGGCTGCGCGGACGAGTCCCGCGAAGAGGCGGGCGAGCGCGGGGCTAGCGCACGGCCGTTGACGCGGTCTGTGGCGCGGTGTTCGCGGAAGCGGTGTCAGCGCGGTCGTGGCCATTTCAGGCCAGGGTACAGCAGCGGCCCGCGGTGCCAAGGTGGGATCCCGCGGGGGGTGTGGGCGCTCTTCGGATAGGCTCTTGATCCTCCCGCGGCCCCCACGAACATGCAACCCCAGCACTTTCGCTACGACGAACAGGACGGTGTCGGAACGGTCACCCTCGACCGGCCCGGACGCCTCAACGCCCTGACGTTCGACTCCTACGCGGAGCTGCGCGACTTTTTTGCCGCGCTGCGCACCCGCGAGGCTGCCCGCGCGGTCGTCATCACGGGCACGGGGCGCGCATTTTGCTCCGGCGGCGACGTCAAGGACATTATCGGGGCCCTGATGGACGTCCCCGATGCGGAGCTTTACGCCTTCACGCGGATGACGTGCGAACTGATCGCCAACATCCGGCGTTTGGAGAAGCCGGTGATCGCGGCGCTGAACGGTGTGACGTGTGGCGCGGGCGCCGTGATCGCGGCTGCCGCGGACCTGCGCATCGCGACGGAGAACGCGAAAATCGCGTTCCTCTTCACAAAAGTCGGGTTGTCCGGCGCCGACATGGGAGCGGCTTGGCTCTTGCCGCGCATCGTCGGCTTCGGCCACGCCAGCGAAATGCTGCTGGCGGGCGAGTTCGTGAGCCCCCAGCGCGCGTACGAAATCGGCCTGTACAACCGCGTTGTCCTCGAACACGAGCTTTTGCCCGAAGCCCAACGTTGGGCGGGCAAGCTCGCCGACGGACCTGCGTTCGGACTCGCCGTCACGAAACGCATGCTGAACGCCGAAGCGTCCATGACGATGGAAGAGGCTTTCGCGGCGGAGGGCTGGATCCAGGCGGAGTGCATGCGCCACCCGGATTACCGCGCGGGGTACACAGCGGCGCTCGAAAAGCGCGAACCGGTGTTCCGCGAACGCGCACCGTCGGAACATCGCGGGTGACTATGGCCGAGGCGGCGAAATCAGGCATGGCTGCGGGAGACACCGATGACGCAGCCGCTGCTCCCGCGCGGGTTGCCGAACTGCGCACCCAGTTGCTGCGCCGCGCCAAGGACGCCGTTCTGGGCGCCGTGCACGCACCGCCAGGCGCCGCCGCCGGTGGAGTCGCAGCCGGTGGAGTCGCAGCCGGTGGAGTCGCAGCCGGTGAGGTCGCAGCAAGGGCCGCGCTCGCGACGCTCGCCGAGCACGGGCTGCTGAGCTACTCCATCCCCGAGAGCGGCGGCGGCGCAGCGCTGCACGGTTTGGCGCGGCCCGACGACGTGAGTGTGCGCGCCCTGGCGTGGCTGCGCGACGAACTCGCCTATGGGGACGGCCTGTTGGACCTGATGCTCGTCATGCAGGGACTTGGCAGCTATCCCCTCGCCCGGGCCGGCGACCCTGCGCTCGCACGCCCGATCCTCGCGGATGTGGTGGCTGGCCGGCGCATCGCGGGTTATTGCCTGACGGAGCCGGGCGCAGGGTCGAGCCTCGATGAAGTGGCGACAACCGCGGTTCGCATGGGCGGCGGCTGGCAGCTCGACGGTCTCAAAACGTTCATTTCCAACGCTCCGATCGCAGATTTTTTCACGGTCCTCGCGCGCACCGCCGGAGCACCCGGCGATCGGTGCCCCGGCGGACTTTCGATGTTCTACGTGCCGCGCGCCACCGCCGGTGTCCGCGTCGAGGCGTTCGAGGTCATCGCGCCCCATCCGATCGGCGAAGTGCATTTCGACGCGGTGCGGGTCGAAAACGGCTGGCTGCTCGGGCAGGAGGGTGCGGGGCTCGACCTTGCGCTCGCGACCCTCTCGCGCTTCCGCACGACAGTGGCTGCCGCGGCCAACGGTTTTGCGCGGCGTGCGCTCGACGAGTCTCGCCGCCACCTTGCGTCACGTCGCCAGTTTGGACGCGCCCTCGGCGATAATCAGGGATTGCGTTTTGACCTCGCTGAAATGGACACGCGCTTGCGCGCCGCGCAGTTGCTCGTCGCCGAGGCTGCGGCGTGTGTGGACAGCGGTGTGGATGCGGGGCTCGAGGTGGCGCGGGCGAAGCTCTTTGCGACCGAGGTCGCCGGTTGGATCTGCGACCGCGCTGTGCAACACCACGGCGGTCGTGGGGTGCGCCGTGGCGAGGTTGTGGAATCGCTTTATCGGGAAGTGCGCTCGCTTCGCATCTACGAAGGTGCGAGCGAGATCCAGAAGTTGATTCTTGGCAAATTGATCCTCGCCCGCGTGGGCGAAACCCCGGCCGGCTGAATCGGCCCTTCCCCACCCATGGCCAAGTTCCAGCGCCACGTCTTCATTTGCACGAACCGCCGCGCCGACGGTCATCCGACGGGTTGCTGTGCGTCGAAGGGCGCCGACGACGTCGCGTCGGCGTTCAAGGTCAAGCTGTTCGAACAGGGGTGCAAACGCATCGTGCGCCCGAACAAGGCGGGGTGCCTCGACCAGTGCGCAAAGGGCGTCTGCGTGGTGATCTACCCCGATGCCGTTTGGTATGGCAACGTCACGGTAGATGACGTGGACGAGATCATCGCGAGCCACGTTGTGGGGGGGCGACCCGTGGAGCGCCTTTTGATCCCCGACGACGAGCTCACGGGGATCGATCCCGTGTCCGGAATCGACGGCGGGGGCCCAGCGCGTTAGATTGGAGCGCGCCGCGCGTCCGACCCCACGCGAGACCCAGCGCCGCCAGAACCATGCAGAACAGTCTCAGCGTGTATGAAATCGGCCCGGGGCGCGTCGTCGCGGAGCGCTACGAAATCGTGCGGCCGCACCGCCAGGGCGGCCTCTCGGTCGCGTTCGAAGCGCGCGACCTCGCCGCCGACGGCGATGCGTGCGAGTTGCAGGTGTTTCCGCCGTCACTCTTCGACGGGGAGCGCGAGTTGAACGAGTTCGCGCGGAACTGGCAGCCCTGGAAGCGTGTCCGCTCCGAGCGCGTGCTCGCGGTGCGCGACATCGCCACCGTCGGTACCACGAGCCTCGTTCTCGTGACGGACCTTCCCCAAGGCGCGGCACTGCGCAGCTCCTTGGCCTCCGGTGTCCGTTTCTCCGCGGCGGCCGTCGTCGAACTTGGCATGGGCATCCTCGACGGTTTGGGCGCGATCCACGGCCTCGGCCTCGTCCACGGGGACGTCAAGCCGGCGACGGTGTGGTGCACCGACGTCAGCGCCCATTTCGACGCCACTACGGCGACGTTGGTGCTCGTCGACGGCGGCACGACGCCGGGGCTTTGGAGCGCGAAGGCACTGGGTGAGCGCACGGCTCTTATCGGCACACCGTACTACGCTCCGGTCGAGCTCTTCGGCGGCGAGTGCCCCGACGTGCAAAGTGACGTCTACAGCGCGGCGACGCTGCTTTTCGAACTGGCGACGGGAGTGCAACCCTGGGCCGGCAAAACGTTCTTGGAAGTGTTCCAATCGAAGCTCGCCAAAGAGCCGCCGCGCTGTCTGGATCGCGCGCCCAAAGCCGCAGTGCCGACGGCTCTCGAACACGCCATTCGCGGCGGGTTGCACGCCGATCGTGAGCGGCGTTATGCAAGCCCCCTCGAGTTCCGCGCGGCTTTGGAGGCGGCGCTCGAGCACCCCGGTATGCGAGCGAAGGGATGACCGTGTCGTTTGAGCCCGAGCCGCTACCTAGTTTTCCCGCATTTCCGGCGCGCCTCAACCTGGCCGAGTACTTCCTCGACCACAATCTCGACGCCGGGCGCGCGGGCAAAGCCGCGCTGTGGGTGGGCGACGAGATGCGCACCTACGGGCGGGTCGCGGAGCGCTCGCGACGGGTCGCCGCGGCCCTGCGCCGGGCGGGGGTGCGCCCGGAAGAGCGTGTTTTGCTCGTCCTGCCCGACGGTTTCGAGTTCGCCGAGGCGTTTTTCGGCGTTTTGCGGGCGGGCGCGGTGTTCGCGATGGTGAACCCGCTGCTCAAATGCGAGGAGTACGCCTACTACCTTGAATACTCGAAAGCGCGCGTGGTGATCGCGCACGCTTCGACGCTGCCGGAGCTCGCGCCCGCGTTCCGCCGCGCACGCCTCGCGAAGTCGCTGTTCGTCGTTGGGCCGTCGACGGACTTCACGCCCTACGAGGACGCCCTCGACGCAGAGGATCCCGATTCCGACCTCGCTGCGACGGAGCCCACCGGCCCCGACGACCTCGCGGGTTGGCTTTTCACCTCCGGTTCCACGGGTCGGTCGAAAGCCTGCGTCCACCGCCAGCGCGACTTTGCGTACTCGACCGAAACCTACGCGCGCCGCGTCGTTGGCTACCGCGAAAGCGATGTGTGCCTGTCGGTTCCCAAACTCTTTTTTGGTTATGCCACAGGAACGAACCTGATGTTCCCCTTCCGCTTCGGCGGTTCAGTGGCGCTTTTTGCGCAGCGCGCGACGGCGGAGGAGCTGTTCGACCAGATCGCTATGCATTCACCGACCGTGTTGACCAGTGTGCCGACGATGGTCAACAACATGCTGCGCTCGGAGCGCATGGCGGGCGCTGATCTTGGTAGCCTGCGTGTCACACTTTCGGCCGGCGAAGCGCTCCCGCGGCCGCTGCTCGAGGAATGGCAAGCGCGGGCGGGTGTGGAGATCCTCGATGGGATCGGTTCCGCCGAGATGTTCCACATCTACATCACGAACCACCCGGGCGAGGTCAAACCCGGCAGCCTGGGGCGTGTCGTCGAGGGTTACGAAGCGCGCATCATCGACGGGTCGGGTCGCGGGGTCTCCGACGGCGAGCCCGGCCGGCTCCAGGTCCGTGGGGGTAGCACCGCGATCTGCTACTGGGCGGATCGCGACAAGTCGATCGAAACCTTCGCCGGTGAGTGGTGCACCTCGGCCGACATCTTCCGCCGCGACGCAGAGGGTTTCTATTGGTACGAGGGGCGCTCAGACGACCTGCTGAAGTGCTCGGGGATTTGGGTTTCGCCGATCGAGATCGAAGAGGCCTTGCTGGCGCACCCCGCGGTCGCACAGGTGTGTGTGGTCGGCCACGATGAAGGTGATGGACTCGTCAAGCCCCTGGCGTTCGTCGTGCCGCGCGTGGGGCACGTGGGAGACGACACGCTCGGCGAAGCGCTCAAAATCCACTTGAAGGGCCTGCTGGCGCCGCACAAATATCCGCGGTGGTTCCTATGGCGCGCGGATCTGCCGAAAAACGACCGTGGCAAGGTGGCGCGGCGCGAACTCAAGGCCCAACTCGAAGCCGTCCGCAGCGAGAAAGTGTCGTGATCGAGCCCCTCGCCCTCGCGCGATTGACGTGGCCCGAAGCCCGCGCGCTCTTCAATCACCGCACGGTTGCGATTCTCCCGACGGGCTCTACCGAGCCCCACGGTCCGCACCTGCCGCTCGACGTCGACGTGACGATTGCGCTGACCCAGGCGTGGCGCGCCGCGGCGCGGTTGGGTGAACTCGACGTGCCGACGTTGGTGCTTCCCGCGATCCCGTTTGGTGTGACGTTTTTCACCGAGGGTTTCGCCGGCCGCGTGGGCATTCACCCGGGCACGCTTTGGTCGTTGATCGAAGACATCGTCGAGTCGCTGTCCGAGCAGGGGTTGCGGCGCGTGGTGATCTCCAACGGCCATCTCGAAGGGGACCACGTGAAAGTGCTGCGCGGTTTGGCGCTCGACTACGAAGCGCGCTCCGCTCTGAAGGCCCAGGTCCTGTTCCCCGACAACACCCGGCGCCGTTGGGCGGCGATGTTGGGGGAGGAGTTCAAGAGCGGCGACTGCCACGCGGGCCGCTATGAAACGAGCATCGTGCTCGCGGCCGACCCCGACGGGGTTCGCGAGGCGCAGCGCCAAGCCCTTGCACCGGTAGCGGTGGACCTGATCGCGCGAACGCGCGCGGGCGCAAAAAGTTTCCGCGAGATCGGCGCCGCGGACGCCTACTGCGGCGATCCCGCCGCCGCGAGCGCCGCGGAGGGGGAGGAGCGCATCCACGCGCTGGCGAACATGATCGTGGAATCGACCCGCGAAACCTGGCCGGAGCTGTTCGCCGCGCCGGACCAGCCCGTCGGTTAGGCTATCGCCCCCCATGGCTTCCCAAAGTGCATCCCGCCGGTCCTTCCAGACCCAGCAGCAGGTGCGTTTCGGCCACGTGGATCCGGCCGGGATCGCCTACTACCCGCGCATTTTCGATTACATCCACGAAGCGTTCGAAGAACTCTGGGACGTGCACGTCGGCGAGCGCTACTACCACCTGCTCGGTGAGCGCCGGATCGGGTTCCCCCTGGTGCATTCCGAAGTCGACTTCAGCTCGCCCCTGCGCTTTGGCGATCGGCCGATCGTGACGGTCACGTGTTTCCACCTTGGCCGCTCGTCCCTCGGCCTGCGCTACCGTTACGACCTCGCTGGCACAGCCTGTGTCGAAGCGCGCATGACGACGGTCTGCGTGCAGTTGGACACGCTGCAAAGCCTGACGATCCCCGAAAACTGGCGCGTCCGGTTCGCGCAAATCCTCGAGACCCAAGGATCCCAGGAAGCGCCCGCGTGAAGATCAGCGACATGCTCGGCCGACGTGGGCCGATCTTCAGCTTCGAGTTTTTTCCGCCCAAGACGGAAGAGGCGGCGAACCAACTGATGCGGACGGTGTCCGAGCTGGGCTCGGCGCTCCAGCCCGACTACGTTTCGGTCACCTACGGCGCGGGTGGTTCCACGCGCGAGCGCACGTTGGAGCTCGTGACGCGCATCCAGTCCGAGCTGCGGGTCACCGCGATGGCGCACCTGACCTGCGTCGGCCACACGCGCGAAGAGTTGCGCGAGATCGTCGGGCGGCTCGAGGGCGCGGGTGTCGAAAACGTGCTCGCTTTGCGTGGCGATCCGCCCCAGGGTGAAACCGCATTCGTCGCGACCGAGGGCGGTTTCCGCCACGCGAGCGACCTCGCGGCGTTCCTCGCGGCGGAAAGCTCGCTGGATATCGGCGGCGCCTGTTACCCCGAAAGCCACCCGGAATCCAAGACCGCGGCGGACTGCTTGCACTGGACCGCTCAGAAGGTGAAGGGCGGCGTGCGTTTCCTCGTTACGCAGCTCTTTTTCGACAACGGGGACTACTTTCGCTACGTGGCGCGCGCGCGGGCCGCAGGCATCGATTGCCCGATCGTGCCGGGCATCATGCCGATCACGAACGTCGCCCAGATCGAGCGCTTCACGAAGATGTGCGGCTCGCGCATCCCCGAGGGCCTGCGCACGCGCCTCGAAGCGGTCCGCGACGACCCCGGCGCGGTGATGGCGACGGGCACCGAACACGCCATTTTGCAGTGCCGTGAACTGTTGCAAAAAGGTGCACCGGGCATCCACTTCTACACCCTGAACAAAAGCTACGCGACACGCGCCATCCTGGCGGCACTGCGCTGAACCCTTGGGCAGCGGGGAAGTCCGGACCGCTTCGATCGACTCCAAACTTGGCGCGGCCCCCGCGCACGCTCTATGAACCCCTCGTCTTCGCTCCTGACTGGCCAGCTCACCCGTGGCGACAACCTCGTCACGCTCCAAAGCCACATTCTCGCGGAGGAGGCGCGGTATCCCGGCGCCACGGGCACGTTCTCTTGGATCCTTTCCGCCCTGTCGATCTCGGCGAAGATGATCGCTGCGCGCATCCGCCGCGCGCGCCTCACCGATGTGCTGGGTGGCATGGGGACGGACAATGTCCAGGGTGAGCAGCAGCAGAAGCTCGACGTCATCGCGAACGAAATCCTCCTGCGCTGCCTGGGCAGTCGTTCAGGCGTGGCCGTCCTCGCGTCCGAGGAGAACGACGAGCCGATCGTCATCCAAAGCGACAGCGACGCGGGACGCCCGTACTGCGTGCTGTTCGATCCGCTCGATGGTTCCTCTAACCTCGACGTTTGCGGGGGCGTAGGCACGATCTTCTCGATCCTGCGCCACGACCGACGCAACACGGCGCAGGTGTCGCTGCTCCAATCTGGAGCCCAGCAGGTTGCCGCCGGGTACGTCCTTTATGGCTCTTCCACCGTGTTCGTTCTGACGACCGGCAGCGGAGTCCGCATGTTCGTGCTCGATCCCGCGGTCGGCGCGTTCATGCTCGTCGAAGAGAACTTGCGGATCCCGGCCGAGTGCAAGTCCTATTCGGTCAACGAAGGCCACCGCAAGTCGTTCCCCGCGGGCTACCAGCGTTACCTCGACTGGGCGCAAGACAATGGGTACTCATCGCGCTACGCGGGCGCGATGGTCGCCGACGTGCACCGCATCCTCCTGAAGGGCGGTGTGTTCCTGTATCCGCCGACGGCCAAGGCGCCCGAGGGCAAGTTGCGTCTGATGTACGAAGCGAACCCGATGGCGTTCCTGATCGAGCAAGCCGGGGGCACCGCGTTCGCGGGTGAAACGCGCCTCCTCGACGTGACGCCCACCAGCGTGCACCAGCGCACCAGCGTCGTCCTTGGCAGCCCGCGGGAAGTGGAGCACGTGCTCGCGCATCTGGGCTGACGCGCGCGGGCCCCAGTAAGGGCGTCGAAGGGCTCAACGGCACCCTTTGGGGCGCCCGCCGGCCCGCCCTGCCGCCCGCCCTGCCGCCCGTCCTGCCGCCCGGTGGCGGGGAGCGCCGGCCTTTCCCATCGACCGCGGGCCGAGAAGCGCCGATCATGGTCGGCGGCGCGCTCCGCGCCCGGACATGTACAACTCCCTCGCCTACCTCGCGCTGTTCGGCTGGATTCCGGTCACGCTGGTGCTGTTTGCCCGGCTGCGGCCGCCGGTGGCGGTGACGCTCGCGTTCCTCGGTCCGTTCCTCCTCCTGCCCGCGAGCTTGGAGGTCGACTACCCGTTGATCCCGCCCATCGACCGGCATGTCGTGGGTGGCGTGGGAGCGTTGCTTGGATACCTCCTGTTCGTGCGCAACCGCGACAAAGCGCCGCTCACTGCGAGCTGGCCGCTGCTGCTGATCGCGGCCCAGGTGTTGACCTCGTTCCTGACCGTGATCGGCAACGGGGACCCGATGTACTTCGGTCCGTTCGTGTTGCCGGGCCTCAGCTTGCACGACAGCCTCGGGGTCGCGTTCCTGCGGCTCGTGACGCTCGGGTTGCCTTTTTATTTGGGGATGCGCCTCATCCGTTCGCCCGCGGATCTTGCGACCGTACTGCGGCTCGTGGTGGCGTTCGGCCTCTTCTATGTGCCGATCATCGTGTGGGAAAACCGCATGAGCCCAGAGCTCCACGCAAAGCTCTACGGCGTCTTTCCGCACAACTTTCTCCAGCACATGCGTGCGGGCGGTTGGCGGCCTGTCGGGTTCACGGTGCATGGCCTTGAGCTCGCGCTGTTCATGTCCACGGCGGTTGTGGCCGCTGCGGGGCTCGCCCGAGCGCGGCTGCGATTTTTCGGCTACCGCACCCTAGGCATCTTCGTCCTGCTGCTCCTCGCACTGGTCTTCTGCCGGAGCCTTGGAGCGCTCCTGTTCGGTCTCGTGTTTCCGCTGCTCCTGTTCACCACCGGCGCGGTTACGCAGCAGCGGGTCATTGCCGCGCTGGCTTCGATCGTGCTCCTGTACCCACTGGCCCGCAGCCGCGACCTGTTTCCGACCGACACCCTCGTCGAAGTCGCAATGTCCCTGAGCGAAGAGCGCGGCCAATCGATCGAGTTTCGCTTTGACAACGAGGACCTGCTGCTCGCGCGCGCGGACGAGCGCCCACTGCTGGGTTGGGGTGTGTGGGGGCGTAACCGGGTTTATGACCCGATTTCCGGCCGCGACGCGGCGGTCACGGACGGCTACTGGATTCTCGAGCTCGGTATGTTCGGGTTGGTCGGCTTCGCGAGCTTTTTTGCGCTGCTGACCCTTCCCGCCTACCTCGCCGCGCGGAACTGGCGGCGCATCCCGCGCGGACCGGCGCGCACGGTGACGATGACCGTGGCGCTGATCGTTGTGTTGCGCGCCGTCGACTTCCTGCCGAACGCGTTTCCCGCTCCTTTCACGATGTTCCTGCCGGGCGCGTTGATGCACACCCTGTCATTGCGCGCCCCGCGCGAACGCCACTCGAGCGCGGCCGCGGCGCGCGCGGAGTCGAGCCCGCGGATGCACGCCGCCGGCGCCACATCCCCCGAGGTGGGTGGAGCCATCCACGGAGCGCGGACCTCGCAAACGTGAAGGTCGCCTCGGCGTCCGATGACCTCTGAGCGGAATCGGGGTCCATCGACGCGGTCCGCACGGCGCTGGGGCCGGGCGCATCGGGGTACCCGTTCGGCGCGCCGATCAGGGATGCGGCAGCGGCGGGAGCAGCAGCGCCAGCGTTTCGAGTTCGACGCCGAGGCTCACGTTCAGGCGCACCAGCGTCGCGACACGGTCGAGTTCCCACACGGCGATGGCGCGCAGGGTTGGCCAACGGCCCGGCGCTCCGATGAAGCCGCGCTCGCACAATTCCTCAAGCCAGACGACCCGCACGCCGTAGAGCTCCGCGACCACCTCGAGGTGGACGTGCGGCTCGCCCTCGTACTCGAAAAAGCCGCCGTTCACGGGCGGCCTCCAGCGGAATCCAGTTTTGCGAGCTGTTCGAGGAGCTGCGCCTGTTCCGCGCTCAACTCTGCGGGAAGGTCCATCTCGAAGCGCACGAAGAGGTCGCCGTGTTTGCCGTTCACGTCGACAAGGCCTTGACCGCGCAGGCGCTGGCGCTGGCCGCTGCGTGTGCCGGGCGGCACTTTCAGCACCACGTGACCGCGCGGTGTGGAGATTTCGATGGGCCCGCCGGCGTGGGCCGTCCAGGGCGGGATCGCAACCCGCGCCTCAAGCTCGCCACCGACCATGCGGTGATGGCTGTCGTCCACGAGGCGCAGTTCGAGCAACAGGTCGCCGGTTTCGCCGCCGCCTTCGCCGGCCGCACCCAGGCCTTTGAGCCGCAGCACCATGCCGTCCCGCGGTGTGGCGGGGATCTTGAGCTCCACCCGCCGCAGTGAGCGCACCTGGCCGACACCGGCACACGTCGGGCAGACGTGGCCTTGGACCTCGCCCGTGCCCGCGCACGTCGGACAACCGGCGCGCGCGGGCACCTCGAAGCTGCGTTTTCCGCCCGCGATGGCTTCGGAAAGCGGCAACGCGAGTTCCGCCCTTAGGTCGGCCCCGCGATCTTTGTAGCGCGCGTGCCGGCGCGGCCCGCGGCCGCCAAAGTCGCGCCGTAGGTCGCCCCCGAACATCTGCTGGAAAAAGTCCGAAAACCCGCCGGAGCCGCCAAAGGCCGCTTCGAACTCCTCACCCGACATGCTGCGCTGGCCGGGTTCGGGCTGGAAATCGGCTCCGTGCTGCCAGTTGGCGCCGAAGCGGTCGTACTTCGCTCGCTTCTCGGGATCGCTCAGGACCTCGTAGGCCTCGGACAGCGCTTTGAAGCGTTTTTCCGCGTCCTCCTTCGCCGCCCCCTGATGGCGGTCGGGGTGCCACTTGAGCGCCGCTTTGCGGTAGGCCTTCTTGATTGCATCCGCGTCGGCGGCGCGCGGGACACTCAAGACCTCGTAGTAATCCTGGAACTTCATCGGCGCGGAGGAGCGTGGGAGAGGCCGTTCGCCTCTTCGCAGGCTATCAAGTCGTGGCGCCCGGGCACCACGGACCGCAGGCGCGCGTCGGCGGACGGGCGATGGTGCTGTCCCGGCACCACAGGATCGCGTTTTTGCGCCGACCGCGGCGGATGGGCTCGACCCGGTGCCGCAGGCAGCCTGCGTGCAGCACCGCCCAGCCCGGCGCGTGGTCGATCGCCACCTCCTCGGACCGCAGAATCCGGCCGTTCCGGTGTGTGTCGCAGCGCAGCCCGAGCAGCATCAGTTCCGATCCGTCGAAGTCCTCGCCCAAACACAGGTTCAGTGTGACCTCGCTGTCGTCGACGTGGAAGCCCAGGTCTTCGTCGAACGCGCGACCGTACTCGACGAGATACCCGTGGTGCGTATCGAGCGCATTGCCGGCGAAGGGCTGGAGCAGGGCGCGCGCAAGCGGCGCGATCCAAGTCCGGCGGAGCGCGGCAAAACAGTCGTCGATGCCGAGCGCCGCGAAGGACACTCCGTGGCTGTGCATCGAGTTTGGATTTTCTTCGGCGAGCCCGCGCGCGCGCAGGGGAGCGCGGCGCGCTTCGATCTCGACGAGCCAGCGCGACGCCGCGTTGGGCAGCAGGAGCGGAAAGCGAAACGCGCCGGGCGCCACAGGTACGAGGTCTGCTGGCCACGGACTGCCGTGTGCGCGCGCGCCGTCCGTAACCGCGCGGAACACTGCCCAAAACCGCGGGTCGAGGTCGGCTTCGACCTTGGCTACCACTGCGGCATCGACCGGCGCTCTTGCCGGATCGCTCACTCAAGGATCGGCAAGGACGCGTGCTCGCGGATCGCAACGCGCTGCGCCACGCGGCCAGCGATCTCGGCAAATATCCGCGCTTCGATCGAATCCGGCGCAGCGAGCGTCACGGGGTCGCCCGCGTCACCTCCGAGCCGCACCGCGGGATTGAGCGGGACACGGCCCAGCACGGGGAACCCGTGGCGTTTTGCGAGTGCCTCGGCGCCGCCCTTGCCAAACACGTCCACGGTGACTTGGAAGCGGCCCTCGGCGTCTGTCGTTGTTTCGACTTCACCCAAACCGGTGCGCAACACCACACGGCGGGACGGGGCACCTTCCACAACACCCTCGACGCTGTAACCGGCCATGTTTTCGACGATGCCAAGGATCGGCACCTTCACCTGGTTGAACATGCCGATAGCTTTGCCGACGTCGAACGTGCTGACCGCCTGCGGTGTCGTCACAAGCACCACTCCCGTCAGTGGAACGATCTGCGCGAGGCTGAGCTGCGCATCCCCCGTTCCGGGCGGCATATCGACGAGCAGGTAGTCGAGTTCGCCCCAGGCCACGTCGCCGAGGAACTGCTCGATCAGTTTGTGCACCATCGGACCGCGCCACACGACAGGCTTGTCGTCGGCCAACAGGTAACCGATCGACATGGTCGCAACGCCGTGGCGCTGTTTGGGGATCAGCTGGCGTTCGGCTGTCGTTTCGGGCTGGCCCACGAGGCCCATCATCATCGGGATATCCGGACCGTAGACATCGCTGTCCATGACACCCACCCGCGCACCCGTGCGCGCGAGCGCCACGGCGAGGTTGACCGTGACCGTGCTCTTGCCGACACCACCCTTGCCGCTTGACACCGCGACGATGTGCCGCACACCCGGCGCGAGTGAGCGCGCGGGTTTTTGGCTGCCGCGCACTTCCGCAGTCATCTCGACCTTGACCTTCGTGACGCCCGGCAACGCGCGCAAGAGGCCCTCGGCTTTCGCTTTCATCTTGTCCTTCACCGGACACGCGGGTGTCGTGAGGTTGATGATCACGTCCACCAAGCCGTCGCACACGGCGCTTTTGGTGATGAAGCCGAGGGAAACGATGTCGCGGCCGAGGTCCGGGTCAATGATCTGACGCAGGGCGTCGAGCACGTCGTCTTTGGTCGCAGTGGCGGTCACGGGGAGGGTCCGGGGCTCGGGGGGGGGGAGGGCTGCCAGGGTTGGCTCGCGCAAAGAACATAGGCCCCGCGCCCGCGCCCGCAAACCGGCGACCGGGGGATCCTTTCGCGCTGCCGCCGGCGCTACCCTGCCGCGCCCATGGCAGACCCCAACAACCGTCCCCCGGGCGCGCCCCGCCCGCCCGCCGTCGTGTTGCTGTCGGGGGGCATGGATTCGGCGGTTGTGCTGGCCGAGGCCCGCGCGTTGGGGTTTGTACCCCACGCGCTGTCCTTCCGTTATGGCCAGCGCCATGCAGTGGAGCTGGACGCGGCGGCCCGGATCGCGGTTGCCGGCGGGGCGGCCGCGCACCTCGTCGTCGGCCTCGAACTGGGTGCGCTCGGTGGCAGTTCTCTGACCGCGGACCAGCCGGTCCCGAAGGATCGCACCCGCGCCGAAATCGGCCAAAAGGTGCCGTCGACCTACGTGCCCGCGCGCAACACGGTTTTTCTCAGCGTCGCGCTTGGTTGGGCCGAAGTGCTTGGCGCGCGCGACCTCTTTTGCGGAGTCAACGCGATCGACACGTCCGGTTATCCCGACTGTCGTCCAGAGTTCCTCGCCGCGTTCGAAGCGCTGGCGCAGGTCGCGACGGCCGCCGACCCGCGCGGAACACCCTACCGCGTGCATGCGCCGCTGCTCGAGCTCGACAAGGCGGCGATCGTGCGGCGCGCCACGGAGTTGGGTGTGGACCTCGCGCTTTCGCACACCTGCTACGATCCCGTCGTCGCGGCCGGCGCAACGCGGCCCCTCGCCTGCGGTCGCTGCGATGCCTGTACGCTGCGTCTTGAGGGTTTCGCGCGCGCGGGGCTCGTTGACGGCGCTCCCTACGTCGCCGACGCGCCGCGGCCCGATCGCAAACCCTGAACAGCTTGGAAAAGTCGGCTCGGCCGACGCAAAGTAGCTGTCAGATGATGTTTGGCCCAGCGCCTTGCGGCGCTGGAGCTCGTTCGCGGACAAGAACCGACCAAGGCGTTGATTTTTGTCCGCTCTTTGAACCCCCTTCACGAGGTGCAATCGATGGCGCGAGCCGAATGGAATGGAGCTGTGGTCGCGGAATCCGAGGTGTTCGAAGTGGTCGACGGCAACGTCTACTTCCCGGCGACCGCGCTCGATCAGCGCTTCGTCAAGGCAAGCGCGACGCAGACCGTGTGCGGTTGGAAAGGCACCGCGAGTTATTACACGCTGTCGGTGAACGGCAAGGAGAACACCGACGCCGCCTGGTACTACGCCGATCCGAAACCCGCCGCAGCGAACATCCGCGGTCACATCGCCTTCTGGAAAGGGGTGACAGTCTCGAAGTAACTCCACGCGAAGCTTCCGGTCACTGCGCGAGGCCGTGGCGGCGGTTGAGAGCGTCGAGTACGCCCTCCGCCTCCATCGCGCGCAGCGCCTCGTCGAGCGCGCGCAGAAGGTCGGGTGCGTCCGGACGGACGGGGATGCCGTAGCGCTCCTCCGCCAGGTCGGGCTGCAGACGCCGCACACGATCGGGGTGCTCGGCCACGATGGCAGCAGCATTGGGTCCGTCGAGCACGATCGCGTCGACGTCGCCCGCGAAGAGGCGTTCGAACGCGTTGTCACCCTTGTCCGAGGGCTCCGCGAGGATGGCGCGCGGGAGTTCGGAGCGCGCCGCGCTCTCCGACGTCGTACCGCGCCCGGCCGAGATGTGTTTGCCAGCAAGATCCGCGAGACTCTGCGGTTCCCCGTCGCCCGCGCGCACCAGCACGGCGATCCCCGTGACATAGTAGGGGCGCGTGAACGGCACTCGTGCGGTGCGTGCAGGGGTGATGCCGAGGGTCGCAACCACCGCGTCGATTGCGCCGCGCTCGACCGCGTCCAGCAGCATGTCGAAGGGCATACGCCGCCATTCGAGTTCGCGCCCTGTTCGCCGCGCGAGTTCGCGCGCCATTTCGACGTCGCGCCCCACGGGTTCATCCTGCGCGTTCACCGAGGCAAACGGTGGGTTCGCAAGGTCCGAACCGATGACGAGCCGCGGACTGGCGGAACGCGGGCCGTCGCACGCTCCGGCGGCGAGCAGTAGGAGCGGAGCGAGCGCGATCACAAAACGGCGGGTGCGGAAAATCATCGCGTGGAGGTCACTTTCTCGAGGTGCGGTGGGGCGTCGGGGTCGGCGCCGCGTGCGCGGGCAAACGCCGGGAGCGCGCGGTAGAAGGATTGCACGAGGAGACTTGGATCGAAGGCCAGGGGGTTCTGCGCGGTTTCTTCGCTGGGCGGCACGCGCAGCCATGCCACCCGTGCTCCCAGCCGCCCCAACGCGCGTGCCGCATCCGCCGTGCTCGCGCCCGCGTTGCCGCGCGGAATCAGCGCGAGCACGGCAATCCCGCGCGCAGCGAGTGCACGCGGGCCGTGCATCACTTCCGCGGCGCTCATCGCCTCCGCGTGAAGTCCTGCCGCCTCCTTGAGCTTCAGCGCGACCTCCTGGGCCGCCGCGAGGCTCGCCCCACGGGACAGTACCAGCGCGCTCGTCGCGTCGATCAGCGGCGCGAGGTCACATGCCGCGGGCGCGGCCAGACAACGCGCCAGCGCGAGGAACCGCGCGGGCTGCACGTGGCCCTCGATCGCTTCAATCAACCCGTCGGCGAGTGCGAGGCTCGCCTGGAATGTCGTCGTGGCGGCGATACTGCGCTCCACGCCCGCGGTTTGGTGGAGCACCACCTGCGCGCGCTGTGCGATTGGCGCCGCGGCGTCGTTGGTGATGGCGATCGAAACGTGGGCGGCCGAGGCGAGCGTGCCGAAGGCCTCGACGAGATCGGCGCTGCGCCCACTTTGGCTAATGGCGACGAGCCACGCGCCGGGCAGTGCGAGGGGTGCGTGCTCGAGGCTGATCGACGAGGGCGGGAGCGATCCCGTCGGCACCCCGATTCCGGCGGCGCGGTATGCGAGGTACGTCGCGGCGGCGTCCGACGATCCCCGCGCAAGGGTGAAGAGCGCAGTGGGGCGCTGCGCCCGCGCGAGCCCGGCGATGCGCTCCAACGCGGCAAGCGCGACCCGCGCGAGCCCCGCCACAACCTCGGGCACGCGTGCGATCTCGGCTTCGAGGATGGACATGCGTGTGGACAGGGGCCAGCCCGAGGATACGGCCCCGGGGGGCGCCCGTTCGCGCCCAGCCCGGCCCCGGCGGGGCCGGGTTCCTAGCCCGAGTTATTCAACAGCTTTCCGACCACACGGCCCAAACGGCGGCCTTTGGCCGCCTTTCGCCCTCTGGCGGCACTTTGCGACCACGGGCGTCCGCGTTGGCCTGTTCAAGGTCGCCTGTGGATTCGGCGGCCACAACGCACCACCAGACAGCGCCTTGGGCTCGCCCGCTCGAAAACCGGATGAAGAGCCCGGGCTAGGGGGGGTGGGTTAGAGTCCGCCCATGGAGTCTCCCAACGATCGCGACGGAGCAAACCCGAGCCCCGGGGCCGACGGGGGCGCACACATCTTGGCCCAGCAGACCACGTCACCCCCGGTGGGCCCGCGGCCCCTCGCCCCCCCCCGTCCAACGGGGGACGCCACGCTCGACGCGCTCGCGGAGCTGCTCGCCATCGTGGCGCGTCTGCGAGCGCCCCAAGGGGGCTGCCCGTGGGATCTTGAGCAGACGACGATCAGCCTGGCGCCGAGCCTCGTCGAGGAGGCGCATGAACTGGTGGACGCACTCGAAGTTGGTGACGTGCGCGATGCGATCGAGGAGGCTGGCGATCTTTTGATGGCCCACTTCCTGCTGTGCCAAATCGCCGCGGACGAAGGTCGTTTTGATGTGACGCGTGTCGCGCGCGCGGTGAGTGAAAAACTCATCCGGCGCCACCCGCACGTTTTTGGCGAAGGGCACAGCGAAAGTGCGGACGCGGTGCTCTCCCAGTGGGAGCGCATCAAGAAGCAGGAGCGTGAACTGCGCCGCGCACAGGGGCGCGAGCGCGAGGACACGAGCGCTCTCGCGGGAGTGCCCACGGGATTGCCTGCGCTCCAACGTGCGCAGCGTGTCGGGAGCAAGGCGATCTCCGCGGGCTTCCGTTGGGGTGACGCGCGCGGCGCCCTCGCGAAGGTGCGCGAGGAACTCGCCGAACTGGAAGCTGCGTTCGAACGCGCCGAATCGTCGAATGGTGCCGCGGATCGGGAGGCTTTGGCGCGCGAGCTCGGCGACGTCTTGTTTGCGACGGCGCAGTTGGGCAACTACGTGGGCATCGATCCAGAGGCCGTCGCGCGCGAGGCGGCGCGGCGTTTCGAGCGGCGTTTTCGCACGATGGAAGTGGACCTTGACGGTCGCTTCGAAGGGCGCGAACTGGCCGAGATGATGGCCGCGTGGGAGCGTGCGAAACGCGGCACAGCGACAGTGTAGAAGTTTGGGGGGGAGTGCCTTGGGGAAGGATGGGTCGTGCTGAACGGGGGAGTGCGTTCGCGCCCCTTCGCTTCACCCTCCGGCGCCCTGCGTTTAACCCTTAGGGTCCCTGCGCCTAACCCCTTGGGGAGAGCGATCGGGCATGCGGGTCGGGTCTCAGGGATGCGACATCCGCGTCCCGGATGGAGCGCCTATTCGCGCTTCGACGACAGAAACCTGGTCCGAATCCGTGCCGTCCGTCGACTATTGAACATCGCGGTTCTTGGATCACGCGGCACGGCGCCCCAATCTTCTTACCCGGATACGCAAAGGGTATTCCCTCATGTGCAGTGCGTCTGCTCCGCCTCAACCCACGGACGATCCACGCGCGTCGCCGGCCGCTATTGATGCGTCTGCACCGAAGTCCGGACATAATGCGCCCATGCGGCCATTGGTGCACGTGGTCGAGCGGGACAGCGCGTTGGTCGCGGATTTGGGTTTCGCTTTCGCGACCGCGGGGATGCGTTGCCACATGCACACGACCAGCGAGCACCTTTTGAGGCACCTTGAAACTGAGCCCGCACACGCGGTGCTCGTCGAAGTGCAACTGCCGGTCGGCGACCGTGTGGAGGCGCTGGAAGCGATCTGCAGCCACGACCCCGCTTTGTCGGTTGTCGTGCTCCTCGAACGCGCCGCCGTCGAGCTCGCCGTGCGCGCCATGCGCGCGGGTGCTTACACGGTCGTCGAGCGCGGAACACCCTGCGAGGAGATCGCGCAGGCGCTGGGGGATGCCTGCCAGCGAACCGCCGATCTGCGCTCGCGCCAGGCGCAGCACGCCTATGTGCGAGCGCGTCTTGATTCACTGAGCCCGCGCGAGCGCCAGGTGATGGAGCTCGTCGTCGAGGGCGCGCCGACCAAGGCGATCGCGCAGCGGCTCGCGATCAGCCCGAAGACCGTCGACGTCCACCGCATGAATCTGATGCGCAAGCTGCGCGTCGATTCCGTGGCCGCCCTGGTGCGGATGGTGCTCTCGGCCCAGTGAACGCCGGTCGCCTGAATGCCTGGCCGCGCTTTCAAGCGCGGACCTTCGAATTGAGAGCCCGCATTTCGTCACGCGCGGCACGGGCGTGCCCGCCTTGGAGCGTGCTGAGCGCGTGCCCCCTCGTGCACCGCTCCAGGGCGGGCCAGATGCCCGCGCTCCCAGAGGTCCGCGCGCCTCACGGCTCGGCTTGGAGAGGGCGCGGTGCTTGCCCGTTTTTTGTCGGGGAACGGTTTTTTCGCTCAAAGGGTCCGGCGGGAGGCGAAAGAAGTATGGCACCAAAGGACCCGGGCTCGCAGCGCCGACGCCGGGGGCTTAGGTTGGCGCTATGGACGCCCAAGCAAGCAAACCGGCGCGGGACCCTGCGCAGAAGGGCGAGGGCCACCGCTGGCTGCTGGTCGCCTTCGTTCCCCTGATGGTCATCGGGGCGTTTTTCCTGTGGTTGTTTTTGAGCGGAGCGCTCGACGGCCTGCGCGGGGCGCACGCGGACCACCTGCGCGAAGAGCGCGCGCTGCTGGGGCTCGACGCGACCCCCGGCGCGGACCAGGGCGTTCTCACAGCGGCCCTCGGAATCGATCCCAAGGATTGGGATGCCCGCACGCGGGGTGCGGTTGCCGGGCTGCTCGCGCGCGCCGACTGGCCCCCGAGCGGCCCCGCGGGCGCGGGCCGATTGCTTGCGGACCGCGCGCCGACGGCCTGGAGCGTTGCGGAGCGCGACGCAGTGCGCGAGCTTTTGATCGCCTTCCGGCGCAAACGGATGCCTTCGGAAGCGGGCCTGACGCCGGCCTGGTGAGCGACCTTTGTTAACCGGCCCGATGGTCTTCGGATGGCACCGCTGGCGGATCTCGCCGCCTGCGGGTGTCAGCCGGTCGTCATCTGCGCGAGGAACGCGTCCGCTTCGGCGATCGACGCTTCCATGTCCGCGATGAGCGCACCCACGTCCGTTTCGATCGTCGCGAGGCTTCCCGCGAGGGACGCCACCGCCCGCGCGTTGAGGTTGTGCTTCAGGAAAAGCACGTGATCGCGGAAACGCGTCAACACCGGGTCCATCTTCGATTCGGCGCGCTTCATTGCGGCGATCAGGTCGCGGTAGGCATCGCGGGTGTCTTCCTCGAGCCGCTCGCTCGCGGCCCGCAGCTCGCGGTCCTCGATGTTCGAGGCTTCCGCACGCCACTCCGTAAAGAGGTCGCCGCTGACCTTCTCGATCTGCACGATCCGCGCCTTGACGTCCGCGACACCGGCCTCGCTGCGGTCGAGCTCGCGCTTCAGCTTCGAATAGAGCTTCTCAAGGTCGCCCCCGTCGAACGCCTGCACACTGCGGAAGGCCTCCAATGCATCGGCGAAGTTCTCTTTCACATCCTCCTGCGATTCGCGCGCCTCCTGGACGCGGTCGACGAGGATGTCGCGCTTGTGGACCCCGAAGGTCTCCAGCGTGGAGTAATACGCGCTGCGGCAGGAGCACAAGGAAGCGCCCGCGAACGCGGTGAGGACAAGGGCAAAGGCGAGTGAGCGCATAGTGTGATCCTAGCCCAGCGCTGCCGGGATCCACTCATGTGCCCGCGCGACTGGGCGTTACGGCACGCCTGAATCCTGGCCGTAGGGTGGCGCGGGGTCGTATTCGATCTGCCGGCTCACCTCGCGGGCGTGCGGGATGCCAAAAAGCTGGCCGATCAGCCACAGGGACATGTCGATGCCGGCCGACACCCCGGCGGCAGTGACGATGCGCCCATCGCACACGTACCGCGCATCCGCCTGCACGTCGACGCGGCCCGTCGCGCGCAGGGTGTCGACGTAGGCCCAGTGGGTCGTGACCCGGCGCCCGTCGGCGAGGCCGGCCGCGACGAGCAGCGCGCTGCCCGTGCAGACACTCGCCACAAAGGAGCAGGGGGCGGCCGCGCGGGCGAGGGCCGCGAGCCCGGCCGGCCGCCCGAGCTCGCGCCGTACCCCGCGCCCACCCGGCACGACCAGCACGTCGAGGGGCCCGCTGTCCGCGAGTCGCGCGTGGGGCACGACAACGAGGCCTTTGGCCGAACGCACGGGCGCGAGCTCCTCGGCAAGCAGGGTGACGCGGGAGCGCGGCCCGTTTTGTTGCCCGGGCTGCTGTGCGGCCTTCGCGAGCACCTCACTCGACATCGCCAGGACCTCCCATGGCCCGACGTAATCCAGCTCCTCGGCCCCCTCGAACACGAGCACGCCGATGGCGAGCTCCCGCGCAGCTTCCAACATCCGCGCCAGTGTGACGGCACCGTGACGCATGCGGAAGGGCCACGCGCGCATGGGCGCTAGAATCGTCGCCCACCCAGGGCCGTCCCACGGGCCTTCGCCGCGGACGCGCACTTCCTACCGATCGAACACCATGGCCCAGCCCTTAACACCCGCGGGATCGCCGCCGCGCCCTACGTCCCGAACCGCCGCGGCGGTGATCGGCCGCCCCGAGGCCCCCGCGCTGCACGTGCGCGACGTCTTCAAGTTCCACGGCCCGGCGGGTGAAGAGGTCGGCATCTTGCGCGGGGTGTCGTTCGAGCTCCAACGCGGGGAGTTCCTGTGTGTGATGGGACCTTCCGGTTCGGGCAAATCGAGCCTTTTGCACCTCATTGCCGGGCTCGACCAACCTTCCGCTGGCGCGATCAACCTGTTCGGCGAGCCCCTCACCGAGATGGACACCGCGGACCGCACGCGCCTGCGCCGCCACGCGGTCGGTTACGTGTTCCAGTTTTTCAATCTCCTTCCGAACCTGACCGTCGAGGAAAACGTCGGACTTCCGCTCGCGATCCGCGGCGAGCGCCCCGAACACCACCGCGAACGCATCCATGCGCTGCTGACGCGCTTTGGCATCGCGGACCGTGCGAATGCGCTGCCGCACCAACTGTCCGGCGGCCAGATGCAGCGCACGTCGATCGCGCGGGCGCTCGTGGGTGACCAGCCGCTGCTCCTCGCCGACGAACCGACGGGCAACCTCAGTCAAGCGCACGGCCTCGAAATCCTCGAAACCCTGCGGCGTGTGTGCGACGACGACGGGCGCAGCGTGCTGCTCGTCACCCACAACCCGCGGGATGCGGCGTACGCGGACCGCGTGGCGTTCCTGGTCGACGGCAAGCTCGATCCCGACCACATGCTGCATGGGCCGGGTCTTACGACCCAAGCCGTCCACGAGGCGCTCGTCGCGCTCCACATCTGATGGCACTCGCGGAAATCGTCGCGTGGGCGAGCTTGCGCCGCCGCCCGGCGCGCACGCTGTTTGCGGTGTTGGGTGTTGCCGTCGGCATCGCGGTTGTCGTCGCCATCGCGGTGGTCGACCGCACCACGCTGCTCTACGCGCGGCCCGACCGCGCCCAGGGGTGGCGTGCGGACCTCGAAGTCCGGCCATCGGAGGGTGTGCGCGACCCCGCAGGTGAACTCAGCGCGATCGCGGGCATTGCGCGCTTCACGGAAGTGCTGCAGGGCGAGGCGCAGGTGCAGGCCTCGTCGGATGCGGGCACACGTCTGCAAGCCCGCATGGTCGGTCTTGAAACCGCGGCGTTCGATATGGGGCTGCTTGCGCTCGCCGCCGGCGAGCCCCTCGGCGCGCCGCGGAGCGATGATTCCGTTGCGGCGCGGGAAGTTCTGCTCGGAGCGGCGCTTGCGGAGCGGCTCGGTTCGAGCCCCGGCGACACGGTTTGGCTTGCGCCGCCCGCGCGCGCGGCGCGCACGGACTGCGTCGAAGGCGAACGGGTTGAACGCCGGCCCGAAGGTCCGCCCCCGCAGCCGACGGCGTTCCGCGTTGTTGGTGTGCTTGCGCCCGAGGGTGCCGGGCGCATCGCCGACGGGCAACTGGTTGTCGTGGACATCAGCGCGTCGCGCGGGCTGCTCGCCGGGCAGTTCCAACCGACGTCGTTCTGGGTCGCGCGGGACGAACGTGTCGCGCCGGAGCGCCTCCAGGAGCGTTTGCTCGCCAACTTCGCGGTCGACCTGCGCCGCGGTGCGATCGTGGGTCAGCAGGCCGACGAGGTCGCGTTCCGAAACGGCGTGCGGCTCGCGGGCCTGTTGTCGCTCGCGCTTGGCCTCTACGTCATCTTCCACACACTGTCGATGAGCCTCGTCGAGCGCGCCCGCGAGATGGCGACGCTGCAGGCCCTCGGTGCATCGCGCGGACAGATCGGCCGCGCGGTATTCGCGGAAGCGTTGGTGATCGCGGGGCTCGCCGGACTCGTGGGACTTGGCCTGGGGCTCGGCCTCGCGAAGTTGATGCTGTCCGCGGGTCTGAGCAGTTTGGGCCTCACCGCCGAAGTGCGCCCGCACTTCGCCGTGCCCTGGGACGAGGTGTTCCCGCTCGTGCTCGCCGGTGTTGTGATCGCGCTCCTGGGTTCGGTTGCGCCGCTCCTGCGCGCGCGGCAGAAGGACGCTGTGCCGCTGCTGCGCGGCGAGGACCTCGGGCCCGCTCAAACGGGCGGAAAGGGCTTCCACGTCGCGTTGCTGTTGCTCGTGGCCGCGGCGCTGCCCGCCGCGTATTTTTTCGCGGTACCGCTCGTTGGCGATGCGGACCGCGAACTCGTGGGACTCGTGTTGCTCGGTTTGGGAGTGCTTGCACTCCTGATCGGGACGCCGTTGCTCGTGCCTGGCCCGGTTGCCGCGGTCGCCCGTTTGCTGGCCGAGCCCCTGCGACGCCTGTCGCCCTTTTCGGGGTTGCTCGCCGCGCGTTCGATCTCCCTTTCGCCGACACGCATCGCCGCGTGCACGGCGTCGGTGGCGCTCGTCATCGCGGCCTTCGTCGGATTGCGTGGCATGACGTCGAGCCTGACGATGGAAAGCGACTCCTGGGTGAAGGAAGGGGTGTCGGGGAAGCTGTGGGTCTACAACCTGGGTGGCATTCCGTGGCAGCCCCTCGCGCAAGCGCTGCGCGCGACGGGTCAAGTCACCGCGCTTGAGCCCCTCGACGCGCGCCTTTCCGCGCCGTTCCGCGTGGTCGGCCTGCCGCCCGCCGAACTCGCATTTGGTGGACCGCTCGCACAGGACGCCGAATTGGCACGGCGTTTCGAAGCGCGACCGAGCTTGATCGTCAGCCGGCGCCTTGCGTCCCAAAAGAACCTTCGTGTGGGGGACCAGGTCGCGATAGCCACGCCGTCGAGCGGGGTCGTGCCGTTTGAGGTGCTCGCGATTGGCGACGAGCACGGGTACTTCAATCGCCCGCACGAGCGTGCCTACGCGGTGACGGCCAGCACACACTTGCACCGGCTGTTTTGCCTCGAAACTGAGCGTGTTGACAACGCCGCGCTGCATCTTGCACCCGGAATGGAGCCCCTCGTGGTGGCGCAAACGGTCAAGGACGTGCTCGCGGCGAGCAACATCGACCCGTCGCGCGTCGACTTCGGCCTGGGTTCGGACATCGCCGACTACGAACGGAGCGACATCACGCGGGACTTCGTCGTGTTCGACGTGATCCTGCTGCTGGCCCTCGCGCTCGCGGGCACAGGTGTTTTGAACGGTCTGTTGTTGTCGGCGATGGAGCGCTCGAAGGAACTTGGGGTCCTGCGCGCGCTGGGTGCGGACTTCGGTCAAATCGCGCGCTCCGTGTTGCTCGAATCCACGTTCATCGGCGTGCTCGGCGGCGCCTTGGGCCTGTTGCTCGGAGTGGGCCTCGTGCCGATCGTTGTGTCGGCGCTGCGCGTCCTCTCGGGGCTCGATTTGCCCCAACCTGGACTTCAACTCGCGTACTTGTTGGGGCCGGTGATCGCACTCACGATCGCGCTCCTGGGTGGCCTCTACCCGCTGTGGCGTATGGCCCGCGCGGACCCGGTGCGCGCGGTGCGGACGGGTTGACGGCGAAGCGCGCCGCACGTGCGCGCCACGGCGTCCCGCCTGTTAGCCTCTTGCCCAAATGGCGGAGTTGGTGCTCGAGAGTGTGACGGTCGGATTTGGGGGCCCGCCCCTTCTCGAAGGGGCGCACCTCGCGCTCGAGCCGGGGGAACGGGTCGGCCTCCTCGGCCGCAACGGCGCGGGCAAATCGACGCTGCTGCGCATTGTTCTTGGCGAACTGCAACCCGACGAGGGGCGTGTGGCGCGGCGGATCGGCGTGCGTGTGGCCGGCCTGGCGCAGGACGTCCCCCGCGGTATCGTAGGTGATGTTGCGGAGGTGGTGCGCGGGGGATTGGATCCCGCGACACCGCCATGGGAGCAGGATGCGGCGCTGGAGCGTGAACTCGCGCGCTGGCGCCTCGATCCGAAGTCCGCCGTGCAGGACCTTTCGGCCGGAATGAAGCGGCGCGTGCTGCTCGCGCGGGCCATGGTGTCCGCGCCGGACGTGCTCGTGCTCGATGAACCCACGAACCATCTTGAGCTCGAGGCCATTGCCGAACTCGAAGAGAGCTTGCTCGGTTTCCGCGGAGCACTTCTGTTTGTGACCCACGACCGCGCGTTCCTGCGGCGGCTCGCAACACGCATTTTGGACCTCGATCGCGGCCGTCTTGCGAGCCACACGACCGATTACGACACGTTTGTCGCGCGCAAGGAGTCGGAACTCGCAGCGGAGGCCAAACAGCGCGCGGAGTTCGACAAAAAGCTGGCCCAGGAAGAGGTGTGGATCCGGCGCGGTGTCGAAGCGCGCCGCACACGCAACATGGGGCGGGTGCGCTCCCTTGAAAAAATGCGGCTGGAGCGCCGCGCCCGGCGCGATCGAACCGGTCAGGTGGGCGCCAAGCTGCAAGAGGCGGAGCGCTCCGGGCGCCTCGTCCTGCGCGCCAAGGGCCTCCAACACGGGTTTGGACCGATAGCGATCGCACGTGGGCTCGACCTCGACGTGTGGCGCGGTGATCGCATCGGGTTGCTCGGGCCCAATGGCTGTGGCAAGAGCACGTTGTTGTCGTTGCTCCTTGGCGAGCTCGCGCCCGATGCCGGCGAGGTGCACCTGGGCTCAAACGTCGCGATCGGCCGTTTTGACCAGCTCCACGACGGGCTCGATCCCGAAAAGTCGATCCAGGAGAACGTCGCGGGTCCCGCCGACAACGTCTTTGTCGGGGGCCGAGCGCGGCACGTGATCGGGTACCTCGAAGAGTTCCTGTTTTCGCCTGAGCAATCCCGTCGGCCGGTCGCGCGTCTATCCGGTGGCGAGCGCAACCGCGTTCAGCTCGCGAAGCTGCTCGCGCGGCCCGCGAACCTTCTCGTCCTCGACGAACCGACCAACGACCTCGACCTCGAGACGCTGGAGATCCTCGAAGAGCTGCTCGTCGATTTCGACGGAACGCTGCTTGTTGTCAGCCACGACCGCGAGTTCCTCGACCACGTCGTCACGCAGACGCTCGTGTGGGAGGGTCCGGGGCAGTGGAAGGAGTATGTCGGCGGCTACACCGATTGGTTGGAGCGCTCGCGGGCACAGGCGGCGCAAACCGCGACCCCCGCGCCCGCCAAGAAAACCGCCGCCGCCGCTCTATCCAAAACTCGGCCCGCGAAGGGACTGTCGTTCACCCAGGCCCACGAGCTCGAGCGCCTGCCCGCGCGCATCGAGGTTTTGGAAGCGCAACACGCGGCGCTGACGGCAGCGCTCTCGGACCCGGATCTTTACCGCCGGCCCGCGCGGGACCAGGCCGCGGCGCGCCGAGCCCTCGAGGCCAAGGCCGCGGAGCTGGAAGCCGCGATGGCGCGGTGGGAAGAGCTCGAAACGCTCAAGCACGGGTGACGCGCGGCCCAAGGACCCAAGGCGGCGCGCGCGCGGAAATTCCTGCGCCGCATCGGGCGACCCCTTGACCCCTCGGCCCCCCGGTCCCTATCCTCGCCGCCCCAACGGTGGGGACGTAGCTCAATTGGTTAGAGTACCGGCCTGTCACGCCGGGGGTTGCGGGTTCAAGTCCCGTCGTCCTCGCCACCGTTTTCTCCGCGCCTGACCTTCCTTGAGGTCCCTGGGGTTTGCCACACGCCTCCCTGGCTGGGGCCGCTCGCGTGAGATGCTGCGCAACGGGTGCTGCGCCGTGCAGCGGGCGGTACGGCCGTTCAGCGGGCGATACCGGCGAGCGCCGAGTCGCCACGGGCGCGCTGTAGACTGTTCTTTCCACCCCGGCGCCGCGGAATCGCGCCGGGCGCTGCGGATTTGTGGGTCGGTGCGATTCCCTGGAGTTCGAGAAATGACCGTTTGTTGGGGGTTGAGTTGAGCGACGCGTCACGGACTCCGCCCCCCGGGCCCACCAAGGCTTTGGATCCCAAGGACCTGCCGCCGCCGGTGCTGGTCGAGGACGAGAGCGGGTTTGCCCGCATGCTCGAGCGCTTGTCGAACGCGACCGAAATCGCGGTCGATACCGAAGCCGACTCGTTTTTCCAGTACCAAGAACAGCTTTGCCTCGTGCAAATCTCCGGCGCGGGCGAAGACTGGCTCGTCGACCCGCTGGCGGGTTTGCCGATGGAGGGGCTCGGTGCGCTGCTGGGTGATCCGCGCTGCACCAAGATCTTCCACGACGGCGAGTACGACGTCCTCCTGTTCCGGCGCGCCTTTGGATTTTCGATCCGCAACATCTTCGACACGCGTGTCGCGTCCGCGGCGTTGGGTTCGACCACTCCCGGCCTGGCCGCGGTCCTGCGCGAGGAGTTCGGTGTCGCGCTCGACAAGTCGCAGCAGATGTCGAACTGGGGCCAGCGCCCCTTGAGCCGCCAGCAGATCCAGTACGCGCGCCTCGACACCCACTACCTGGAACGCTTGAAAGCGCGCCTGGCCACCCGCCTTAGCGAGCGCGGCCGCGAGGTCATCGTCGCCAGCGAATGCCGCCGCCTCGAAACCCTCGACGTGCCCGCGCGCGAGTTCAATGCGGACGAGTTCCTGCGCCTCAAGGGCGCGCGCACGCTCGATCGCCTGCAACTGCAGGTCCTGCGCGAGCTGTTCGTGACGCGCGATGGCATCGCACGCGAACGCAACCAACCGCCGTTCAAAGTTCTCGCGCATCCGATGCTGGTCGAGATCGCGCGGCACATGCCCGCGAGCCATGCGCTCCTCGCGCGTGTGCCCGGCATGTCGCCGAAGGTCGCCGGACGCATTGGCGGAGCGCTGGTCGATGCGGTGCGCCGCGGCCGCGAGCGTGGCCCGCTGGAGCAGATCCCCGAGCTGCCGGCAAAGGACGGCACCCATGTCCTCGACGAAGCCGGCGTCGAACTGCACGAACGCCTCAAGGGTGCGCGCAAGAAGGTGGCCGAGGCTGAGGGATTGGAAGCGTCGCTCGTGCTCAATCGGCACGTACTGCTCGAACTGGCTCAACGTCGGCCAAAGACCGATGCGGACCTGGGTCTGCTTGAGCCCTGGCAGCGCGAACTTGTCGGGCGCGAGCTGCTCGATACGGTCGCGGCGTTCGAGCGCGACGTTGCCAAGGGCGACGTGGCCCCGCGCTCGAAGCGCCGCAAGCGCTGAATAGGTGCCCGCGCGCTGCCGCTGCGTCCGCGGCAAAAAGTGGTGGAGACGAAGGGATTCGAACCCTCGACCTTCGCATTGCGAACGCGACGCTCTACCAACTGAGCTACGTCCCCACCGAGCGAGGGGGGGGAGGATAGCGTCCGAGTCGGCGCGGGGGAAGTGCCCAGCAAGGGACTCCCGCGCCCTCGCCCGCCCGACGGCCGACGCGCCGGGGCCTGCCGCTCCAGCGCCGCAAAGCGATGGGCCAAACGTCATCTGACAGGCCCTTTGTTCGGGCCGAGCCGGTTTTTCGTCAGCGTCTCAGCCGGGCAGGATTTCGAGCAACCGCTGGTCGCCCCGGGTCACGATCGGCCCCGCCTTCCAGGCGAGCGGCTCGGGGAAAATCGGACCGTCGAAGCAGAACGTCGCGAACGCGCCGTCGGTCCCGAGGCCGTCGACCCCCGGCGGAAGTCCGGCGACAAACTCCCGGTCCCAGGGCCGGCCGAGGTGTTCCTCACCCATCCGCTCGGTGTCGACCGCGGACACGATCGCCCGCATGCCGATGACTTCGAACAGGCGGCACGTTTCGAGCGGATCCTTGTTCCACATGGGGAACACGCCGCGCATGCCCATGCTGATCAGGTAGTGCTCCATCTCCTGGCGCCATTGGGCTCCGCCGTGCACGGGGAAGACAACTCCGCGCACGAGTCGGCGCACGAGGGGCTGCAGGACTGGAGTGAAGGTCGCCTCCCACGCGGCCTGGCTGCACGGCTCGGGGACCTCGACGGCCTCAAGGTGCTTGCCGAGCGCGGCGACTTGGGCTTCTGCCGTAACGCGGGACAGTCCGCTGCGCATGACGCGGCCATCCGGCGCGATCGGCAGGAACAGGCATTCGGTTCGATAAGCCCCCTCCATCTCGAGCTGGCGCAGGGAGAGGGCGGCGGCGGCTCCGCCGTCCCAGTCGAGGACGATCGGTTCGGGCATGGGCGATGGGGGAAGCGGGAGGGGAACTCCGGGCCCGATCGGCCCGTGGAGCGCATTGAGATAGCGGATTCCGGCGCGCGGCTCCAGTCCGGGAGCGCCGATTCGCAGGCCGCTCGGGCCAGGGCGCCGAAGCCGCTACGATGCTTCGCCCCAACCCCCTTTCGGACGCCCCATGAAGGACACTTTCGGAGCGCGCGCGGACTTTCTCCACGCGGGCAAAACGTACAGGATCGCCCGGCTCGATGCCCTCGCCAAGGCGGGGTATGACCTTGCCTGTTTGCCGTTCTCCATGCGTGTTCTGCTTGAGAACCTCCTGCGGCGGGAGGATGGGCTGATCGTGCGGTCGGAAGACGTCATGGCGGTTGCGGCCTGGCGCCCGGTGGACGGCGAGCGCCCCGAAATCGCGTTCATGCCGGGCCGGGTCCTGTTGCAGGACTTCACCGGTGTGCCGACCGTCGTCGATTTGGCGGCGATGCGCGACGCAATGGCGCGCCTGGGTGGTAAAGCGGAGCGCATCAATCCGCTGCAGCCCGTGGAGCTCGTCATCGACCACTCGGTGCAGGTCGACGCGTTCGCGGTGCCCAACGCGCGGGCGATCAACAACGAGCTCGACTTCCAGCGCAATGCAGAGCGTTATGCGTTCCTGCGCTGGGGCCAGATGGCGTTCGAGAACTTCAAGGTCGTCCCGCCCGACGCGGGCATCGTGCACCAGGTGAACCTCGAGTTCCTGGCGCGGGTGGTCATGCACGACGAAGCGGGCGGCAGTGGCGCGCTCTACCCCGACACCGTCGTCGGCACGGACTCGCACACGACGATGATCAACGGTCTCGGCGTGCTGGGCTGGGGTGTGGGTGGTATCGAGGCCGAGGCCGCGATGTTGGGTCAACCGGTGTCGATGCTGATCCCGGACGTCGTGGGCGTACGCATCACCGGCAAGTTGCCCGAGGGCGCGACGTCGACGGACCTCGTGCTGCGCGCCACCGAGATCCTGCGCAAGCACGGTGTTGTCGGGAAATTCGTCGAGTTTTTCGGACCGGCGCTTGCGCAGCTCAGCTTGGCCGACCGGGCCACGATCGCGAACATGGCACCCGAGTACGGCGCGACGTGCGGCTTCTTCCCCGTCGACAAGGAAGCGATCGAGTACCTGCGTTTCACCGGTCGCGCGGACTACGCCTCGCGCGCGGAGGCCTACCTGCGCGCGCAGGGTTTGTTCGTCGACGCCGCGACCCCCGAACCCCAGTACAGCGCACTCGTCGCTCTCGACCTGTCGACCGTTGAACCCTCGCTCGCGGGCCCCAAGCGCCCCCAGGACCGTGTTGCCCTCGGCGCCGTCGCGACGGAATTCAAAAAGCAGCTTCCGGGCATGCTCGCGGGCGCGAAAGACGACGCCAAAGTCGAGTTCGAGTTCGGCGGTGGCCACACGTCGATGGGCCACGGCGCCGTCGTGATCGCGGCGATCACGAGCTGCACCAACACGTCGAACCCGTCGGTGATGCTTGCGGCGGGCCTCGTGGCGCGCAAGGCTGTTGCGCTGGGCCTCACGCGTCCGCCCCACGTCAAAACGAGCCTCGCACCGGGCAGCAAGGTCGTGACCCGCTACCTCGACGAGTCCGGCCTTTCCGCTCCGCTGCGCCAACTGGGATTCGAAACCGTCGGCTACGGGTGCACGACGTGCATCGGCAACTCGGGTCCCTTGCCGGAAGCCGTCGCCGCAGCGATCGACCGCGGCAATCTCGTCGCCGCGGCCGTGCTCAGCGGAAACCGCAACTTCGAGGGGCGCATCCACGCGCAGGTGAAAGCGAACTACCTTGCATCACCGCCGCTCGTCGTCGCATACGCGCTTGCCGGCCGGGTCGATTTCGACCCCACCTCGGAACCCATCGGCAACGGTACGGGTGGCAAGCCCGTTTTCCTGCGCGACATTTGGCCAACCCAAGCCGAGGTCAAGGACGTCGTGCGGCGCACCGTCGAATCGCGCCAGTTCGAAGAGGTGTACGCGGACATCTACGCGGGTAGCGAGCTGTGGCAGTCGATGCCCGTTCCGCTCGGCAAAACCTTCACGTGGGACAAAAAGTCGACCTACGTGCGGCACCCGCCCTACTTCGAGGGCATGGGCCTCGATCCCGAACCCGTGCGCGACATCACGGGTGCGCGTGTCCTTGCCGTGCTCGGCGACATGGTGACGACGGACCACATCTCGCCCGCCGGTTCGATCAAAAAGGACGGGCCCGCAGGCCGCTACTTGATCGAGCACGGTGTTGCGCACGCGGACTTCAACTCCTACGGTTCGCGGCGCGGCAACCACGAAGTCATGGTGCGCGGGACGTTTGCGAATATCCGCATTCGCAACGGACTCGTCCCGGGGGTCGAGGGGGGTGTCACCGAGCACCTGACCACCGGCGAGCGTTTGTCGATCTACGACGCGGCGATGCGCTACGCGCAGGAACGCATCCCGCTGGTCGTGCTCGCGGGCCAAGAGTATGGCGCGGGGTCGTCGCGCGACTGGGCCGCGAAGGGACCCGCGCTGCTCGGTGTGCGCGCCGTGATCGCGCAAAGCTTCGAGCGCATCCACCGCTCGAACCTGGTCGGAATGGGCATCCTGCCCCTTGAGTTTCCAAAGGGCGAGGATGCGTCGACGCTGGGGCTTGCCGGCCGCGAGACGTTCGAGATTGTCGGCCTCGGCGAGCTGCTCTCGAAGGACTTTAAGGGCGGCGGCAGTCTGCCCGTCGTCGCGATCGCGCCCGATGGCCGGCGCTGCGAGTTCAACGCGATTGTCCGCATCGACACCCCCCAGGAAGGCCGGTACTTCGAGCACGGCGGCATCCTGCGCTACGTGCTCCGCACCCTATTGAAGGGCTGATCCGGATGCCCGAGCGTCCCAGCGAGTCTGCGGCGAAGCGCGGCGGCTCCCCGAAGGCGGGGAAACGTACGCGCGCGGCATCGTTCGAAGCCCTCGACTGGTACGACGCGCCGCACTGCTACGACCTCATCTTCGACACCGACACGGTGCGCGAGGCGGACTTCCTCGCGGCGCTCGTCCAGCGTTACGCGCAGGTCGGCGTGCGTGGCGGGCGGCTCGACGTCCTGGAGCCCGCATGTGGCAGCGGGCGACTCGTCGTCGAACTCGCGGCCCGTGGGCACCGGGTCGTGGGTTTCGACGCAAGCGTCCCGATGCTCGACTACGCGCGCGAGCGGCTGCGCACGCGCAAACTGCGTGCGGCGGTTTTCGAAGCGCGCATGGAATCCTTTGATGTGCCGGAGAAGTTGGCGCCCGGCGCGGGATTTCATCTCGCGCATTGCCTCGTTAGCACCTTCAAGTACCTGCTGAGCGAAAGGGACGCCCGCTCGCACCTTGAGCGTGTTGCGGCGAGCCTCGCGCCAGGGGGCATCTACGCGCTCGGATTCCACCTGTCCGATTACCACGAAACGAAGGGCAGCCGCGAGCGCTGGGTCGTGCGCGCGGGCAAGACGGAAGTGGTGTGCACGATTGAAGGGTGGGCGCCGGTGCGGCGCACGCGGCGCGAGAAAGTGCGCAGTCGCCTGGTGGTGCGCGCGCCGGACAGTGAGCGGCGCCTTGAAACCGTGTGGGATTTTCGGACCTACGATGCGGACCAGGTGCGGCGGTTGCTTCGCTCGGTGCCCGCGCTCGAGCTGATCGCCGTGCACGACTTCGACTACGACATCGGGAAGGTCGGTGAGCTTGGCGAGCCGCGACTCGACAGTCTGCTCGTGCTGCGGCGCCGCGGGCCATAATCCGGGCGGCCCGGGGTCCTGGCGGGGATGTGGCTCTTGCGTGCGCGTTGCGCGCGCGGGGACGCTCCGCCCGCGCGCGACGTTCGACGTACCGCCGGGGTAGTTTTTCGGGGGGTGCTCACCTCGACTGAACGCACGCAAGCCACCCCTTGGACGGGGAGCCATTGGGATGTCCTTGGGCAACCCCACGGATCCACGCAGAAGGCTAGATTGCAGATCGGTGGTCGCTCTCCCGGCCGCGTCCTCCCCCCTCGTGCGTCCCCCGCCCCGAAGTCCGATGACAACCTTCCACACGGGCACCTGGTTGCCCTTGGTCGCGCTTGCGACCGCCGTTGTGCCGTGCCCACGCGCCGAAGCCGGCGGAACCGATCTGGATCTCGTGCACGTCGTCGATCCGCTCGTAATCCAGACGATCCAGACGGGCTCGACGCCGCTCGTCGCCGGGAAGAGCACGGTCGTGCGCGCGCCGGTTGGCTTCAGCGGCACGCTGCCGCCTGGCACCGCGGTCGATGGCCTGATGCGCATCTTCATCGGCGGAATCGAAGCGCCCGGATCGCCGATCTACTCGGACAACGGCCCGATTCCGGTGCCGCTAGCGCTGAACCCGAACAACGAAAACGACTCGCTCAACTTCATCTTCCTGCCGCCTCAGACGAGCAACGTCGTGCTCACGGTAGAGATCAACCCCGTCGGCCCCGCGCAGGTCCCCGAGAGCGACTTCACCAACAACAGCCGCTCGACGCCGCCGCTGAACTTCGTCTGCCGCAAGGTTCCCGAGATCGTCTACGTGCCGATCGACTACCGCCCGTCCGGCGGACCGACGCCGAACCTGCCCGACCTCGAGCAGATCGCGCCGGGTTCGGGCGACAACTTCATGCAGGGCACCTACCCCGCGCCCGACATCGACTACCGCCGCAGCGACTTCCCGTCGAAGCTGTGGACGAGCTCGCTTTCAGGGACCGGTTCCGCGCTCAACAACTCGCTGCTGATCGATCTGCAGTTGATGAACCCCCAACCCAACTTCATCTACGGTTGGGTGCCTGGCGGACTGCCCTACAACGGCCAGGCACTCGGCATTCCGGGCAAGGCCGCGATGGGCAATACGGAGCTTTTGCGCTACCAACGCACCTTCGCGCACGAAGTGGGCCACCTGCACGGCCTCCAACACATCGGCGGCACGACAGGACTCGTCGGATTCGACGTCGAGCGCCACCTGGCGCTACCCCTTGGGCTGCCCACGGTCAAACCCGGCAACCTTTCCGACCACATGGTCGCTGGCCTGAGCACCAACCAGGCGTGGACAGGTTCGGGCACCTACACGACGATCTTCAACAACAGCATCTACAACTGCGCCACCGACTCCGCGCTCGACTTCGAGCTGCCCACGGAGCGCAACATCGTCGTCGCGGGCCTGTTCGACCGGCGCCAGGGGCGCCTCGACATCACCGACACCTTGGTCGTGGCGGGCGGTGAACCGACGCCTTCGGTCGCGTTGTCCGACGCGAACATCATCCTGCGCGCGTTTGCGGGTGAGCGCCTCGTCGCCGAACAGGGTCTGCGCGTCGAATCGAGCGCCGACACGTGCTCGGAGTGCCGCGCTCACCGTGACGGCGACCACGAACACGGCGACGGCGACTCGGAAGTCGAGATCCCGATCGCGGGTTTTGTCGCGGTGCTCCCGGTTGCGTTCGACGGCGCCACCATCGACCGATTGGAGTTCGCCGCCGCAGAGGGTGGTGCGATCCTCGCCGGCATTGCTAAGAGCGCGCACGCACCGGTCGCGGCGTTTGCGAAGGACCGCGCCTTCGCGGGTGACGTCCGCGTGGAATGGAGCGCCGTCGACGCGGACGGGGACGACCTCGTCGCGTACTTGCGCTATAGCCCCGATGGTCGCCGTTTGGTGCCGCTCGCGACGCAGATCACGGGTACCTTTGCCCGCGTTGACTTCGGGGTCCTCCCCGAGGCGATCCCCGGCGCCGCGTTCCTCGAGCTGCTCGTCAGCGACGGTTTCCACACCACCAGCGTGCGTGAACGTTGGCACGGCACGCAGGCGGCATTCAACTCGACGGGCAGCCCGCCGACCGTGCGTATGTTGAGCCCCGACAACAACACCGCGTGGCGCCGCGGTGCCACCGTGGTGCTGCACAGCTCCGGTTGGGACCTCGAAGACCGTTCTTTGGGTGGGAGCGCGATCCAATGGACGTCGAGCCTCGACGGCCCGATCGGTTCGGGTCGGGTGGCGAGCGTGGCGGAGCTTTCCGTCGGCACACACGGCCTGACCGTCACGGCGACGGACTCCCGTGGCATGTCGGCGAGCGCGACGGCCACCATCGTCGTCAATGACCGCCCGCTGCCGGGACCGGGTCTTTTCTGTCAGGCCGATCTCGGCTTCGGCGGTCCCGGTGCCGCCGTGCTCACGGTCTGTGGGGGCGACCTGTCGAGTGGAACCACCGCAGCCCTCGAGGTCTCGGGCGCGGTGCCGCTCGCGCCGCTTTGGGTCGCGTTCGGCACGGCTTTCAACCCGACGCCGATCCTGGGCGGTACCTTCGGGATCCTGTCGCCCGTGATCCCGCCGCTCTTCGGCTTCACCTCCCCGGCCGGCACCTTCACTCTGCCGGGCGTCCCCGGAGGCAATGGCCCCTTCAGCCTGTTCGTTCAAACGGTCCACCTCGACCCGTCCCAGCTCGCTGGGTTCGGCTTGTCGAATGCCGTTCGGATCGACGTCTTGCCGTGAGCGTGTGACGCGCGCGCCGCGCGGGGCCGGTTCGCCGTTCGCGGCGGGCCGGCCCCGCGCCCGTTCCGCGGTGGAGCCCGGGTACGCGTGAGGGTGGAGCGCTGGCGCGCCCGGTGCGAGGCGACCTGCGTCGTTGTGCTCGCGCTCGTTGCATGGCGCGGGCTTCTCGCGTTGGGCGCGAGCGGGGAGGAACACGCGCTCGTCGGGCAATTGGCCCGCGACGGCGCGCCGGGCCACGTCTTTCGTCTGCGCGGCCTGGGTCCTTGCGGTCGCTCCGCTGCGGCTTTGGCGCCGTGTCGCACTCGCGACCCTCCCGATCGCCGCAATTCTCGTCCGTTTTGCCGTGCTGCGCGGCAGCGCGCGCGGTGCGGGTGGCCGACTCGACCTCGCACCCGCCGCCCTGTGGCAGGGGATCGTGGAGCGCCACGCGGTGATCGGCCCGGGAGTGGGCCTGTGCGCCCTGGCGACCGCGTGCGCCCTCGCAGCGGGTGCGCTGGCACTCGTCGGCTTTGGGCGCGGGCGGTCCGCGTGGGCGCCGACCGCAGCAGCCGTGCTGGTCGTCGCGGCTGCTGCAGCGGGATCCTATTTGCCGCGCGAAGAGCGCCTGCGCGTGCGGCGCGCCGCGACCGAGGACGTGGGAGCGCTCGACCGCGCCCTCGCGGAGCGGCCCGGGGTCGCGCCAGGTGCGTTGCTGGGGCTCGACAGCTCAGCGCGTGGAGTGCTCTTGCACCGCTTTCCCGAGCGCTCCCTCGACACGTGGCCCGCGGTCAATTTCCTGGACGCACCTTCGGGATTTGTTGCTCCGCCCGCGCTGCCGCCCGGACCGTGGGTCGGGCACCGACACGATGGCACGACGGGATGGGTCGACGACCCCGCGCGTTACTTTGCGGCGCGCCGGGAACTGCCGGGGATCCTCCTGGTCTGGGACTGGCGGGTCGTGGGGGGAGCGCGGGAGGCCGCCGCGCGGTTGGGTGATCCGAGCATCGACCTCAGCCGCACCGCGGTGGTCGAGGGTTTGCCCGCGCTGCTCGCCGAACCCGCGCTGCTCGCCGAACCCGCGGGGCGCGCGGTCGGATTGGGCGCGCTGCAACTGGACGCCGCAGCCGGCCTAGCCCGCCGCATGGTCCACGTGAAAACCGACGTTCCCGCCCTCCTGATCGTCCAGGAACCCTGGGCGTGGGGCGAGCTGTGGCGTTTTCCCGCGGATCAGGGCGCTGCCCAGGGCGTGCGCGAGTTGCGAGCGCTGGTGGCGACGGCGCGCGACGTGGGGGCCGACCGGCCGCTCGCGACGTTCCGGGCGAACCTCCACGGAACCTCTGTCGTCGTGCCGGCCTCGGAGACGCAGGTGGAGATCACCTGGCGCATCGCCACGCCCGCGGAAGTGCGCTGACTCGAAACGGCCGCCGGCCCCTGTCCGTCCGTACCCTCGCCCGTCACGCAGGCTCGATAAACCTGTGCCTCCCACCGATCGAGCCGGTTCGCAGCTCGCCCCATGACCCAAGACCAGTACCTGATCGTCGGCGTGCTCGCCGGCACCCTGTTCCTGTTCGTGCAGGGTCGGCTGCGCTACGACATCGTCGCGCTGCTTGCCCTGGGCGCGTCCGGCCTGCTCGGTCTCGTCCCCGGGGACGAGCTCTTTTCGGGCTTCGGCCACCCCGCCGTCATCACGGTGGCGGCCGTGCTCGTGATCAGCCAGGCGCTCGTCAACTCGGGACTGATCGACGTGGTCGTTGGGTTGCTCGGTCGGGTCCGCGGTGGCCCCCGCGTGCAGTTGATCGTGCTGACGTCGCTCGTGGCCGTGTGCTCCGCGTTCATGAACAACGTGGGCGCGCTGGCCGTTTTCATACCCATCGCGATCCAGGTGGCGCGCAAGCACGCGATTCCCGTGTCGCAGCTCCTCATGCCGCTCGCGTTTGCATCGCTCCTTGGCGGTGTGATGACCGGGATCGGTACGCCGCCCAACATCATCATTTCTCAGTTCCGCGTAGACACCGGCGAGCCGCCGTTTCGGATGTTCGACTTCCTGCCCGTCGGTGGCGCGGTGGCGCTCTCCGGCCTCGCGGTGATGTGGATGTTCAGCGCGCGACTCTTGCCCAACCGACCGGGTCAGGGCACGCGGGAAGAGCTTTTCGACATCGCGTCCTATTTGACGGAGCTGAGCGTCCCCGAGGAATCCAAGTGGATCGGCAAGAGCCTGCGCGAGCTCAACAAGGGGCTCGAAGTGGATCTTTCGATCGTCGGTTTGGTGCGCGGCAAACGCCGGTTGCCCGCGCCATCGTGGCGCGAACAGCTCAATGCGGGCGACATCCTGATCGTGGAGTCGGACGCGGAGCGCTTGAAGTCGATCCTCGATGCCACCGGTTTTAAGTTGGAGGCCGAGGCCAAGCTCTCCGAGCAGTTCCTCGTCTCCGACGAGATCGTCGTCATGGAAGCGGTGGTGGGCGCCGGATCGGCCCTCGTCGGACACAGCGCCGAGCGGCTGAACCTGCGCCGCCGCCAGGGCATCAACGTCCTTGCGATCGCGCGCGAGGGCAAACGGCTCGAGGCCCGCGTGCAGAAGGTAGATTTCAGCGCAGGCGACGTGCTGCTGCTGCAAGGGGACGCGGAAAGCCTGCCCGAGACCCTCGACCGCCTGGGCTGCTTGCCCCTCGCCGAGCGGCCCCTGCGCATCAACTTCCGCCCGCGGGCTCTTTTGGGACTCGGCATCTTTGCTGCCGCCATCGGCTTCGCGGCGGTTGGCCTCGTGTCCATCGCGCTGGCGTTCACACTGGCGGTTGTCCTGATGCAGTTCGCGGGCCTGATTTCCCTGCGCCGGTTGTACGAGGACATCGACTGGCCCATCATCGTCCTGCTCGGCGCGATTTTGCCGGTCGGCGTTGCGCTGGAGACGACGGGCGCGGCATCGCGGCTCGCGGATTTCTTGCTCCACATCAGCTCCGGCCAATCGCCGGTGGTCGCACTCGTCGCCCTGATGGTGGTGACGCTGTTGCTGTCCGATTGGGTCAACAACGCGGCGGCGGCGGTGCTGATGGCCCCCGTGGGCGTGGCGCTCGCGCGCGGAATGGGCGTGGATTCCGACCCGTTCCTGATGGGGGTGGCGATCTCTGCGTCCTCGGCATTCCTGACGCCCATCGGGCACCAATCAAACACCCTTGTGATGGGCCCCGGCGGTTACCGGTTCGGCGACTACTGGAAGCTTGGATTGCCGGTGTCGGTTGCCGGACTCGTGTTCGGTGTCATCGCGATCCTGATTTTTTGGCCGCTGTGAGCGCCGCTGTTTCCGCACTCCGAACGGTCAAACGTCGAAATTGCGCCACAACCAGCGCGGACGGCTGTAGTCCCAGTTTTTTTCGGCCATCGCGGCCACAAGCACCGGATGGGCCGCGTGCAGCGCTTGCACGTAAACCGCGGGCAGCGCGAGGCGCTCGGCGTGGAGCGCGAGCGCGTCGCGTTCGTGGGAGCGCAGGTCACCCGACGCGAGACGGCGCCACGCCACGGCGGCGCTGCACCCCGTTTCCTGTTTGAGGTCGTGCAGGATCAGGTTGGCGAGGTCGAAGAGCGGCAGGTCTTCGTCTTCGGCAGAACCGAAGTCCAAATAACCGACGATGGAGCCCGATTTGTCCACTTGGATGTGTTTTGAGCGCAGGTCGGCGTGCTGGAACACCAGCGGAATCTCCACCCCGTCGAGCCGGATTTGGAGATCGCGCGCGAGCCGCTCGATCGCATGCACCGTGGGTGCGTGGCCAGCGCGCTCTGCCACTCGGCGAAACTTGGCGCCGAACCAGCGGTCAAATCCGGCGCTGTCGAGCACGGCCCGTCCCACGCCAAGCGCGCCGAGCTGTTTGTCGACGTCCCGATACGTGCGCGAAGCTGCGCCGTGGTCACCCGTGAGCTGCGGCGCGCTGATCCCGCCCAACCGACGCTCCGCGGTGAAGTATTGGCCATCGATGGAGCCCTCGAACAACGGCTCGGGCAGCGGCAACGTGGGGAAGCGCCGCCGCAGCGCCACGAGGTGCGCAAAATGGCGCCGGGCTTGCACTTCTTGCTGAGGGCTCAAAGGGACGTGCAGTGCATAACGTCCGCGTGGGTCGTCCTCCGGCGCGTTGTGTCGCGCAGTCAGGAGCACGGCGGTGTTGCCGCGGGTCGAGATCAGGATCTCCACGTGCGCGAGTGGTTCGTCGACGTGCGCAGCGACGGTCGCGAGCCACGTGTCGGAGCGCCGTAGGAAACTCTCCGCGCCGGGTGCGCGCGCGTGCAGGGCATAGGACGGCGTCAACAGCGGAAACAATCCGGCGCGCTTGGCAGCGACCTTGAGCGGATTTTCGCGCTCTTTCGGTCCGATCGAAAGCCGCGGGAGTGGCGCGTCGAGGGCGACAACGTGGCTGAAGTCGTCGGCGTGGGGGTAAAGGGCGTACGCATCTGTGCGGATGAGCCCCACGCGCACCAGGGCGCGTCGGTATCCCGCGAGCGTGCGTTCACTGCGCGACGGTTGCAGCGCTTGGCGCAACCATGCCGTGGGGGCAGGGACGCGGAAGTCGCCACGCACCCCGCTGGAGCGTTTGTACGCGAGCCGATTTTCGCCCCACAGGACAACGTCGCCGCGCGCCACCCGCGCCACCTCTTGCAATGGATGGAGAAGTCCGTCGGGATGTTCGCCGCCCTCCTGGACGACGAGGTCAAATACGCCTGTCACAAGCGGCAGCACAGCACCGCCCGCGCACACAAACGCCGAGCGCCCGCCGCACAGCGCACCATCGCGCGCGCGTGCGACGGCGAGGCGCTCCGCATTGCAGTCGAGCACCGTGAGTGCGTAACCCGCGCGCGCAAGTGCCACGGCGCTCCCCGAAAGAGCATTGGCGATCAGGAGCGCGCGTGGCGACGGTGCGCTGGGAGCCGCGAACAAGCACAAGAATGCGCCGCGGCCCTCGCGCACGAGCTGCATGACACGTTCCGCGCGGATCAGCGGCAGTTCGAGCAGCAGCGTTTCGAACGCCTCGCGCCACGGCGTCCCGCGCGCGAGCGCCTCGAGGATGCGCACACCCTCGCCGCGCTCGAGCGGTGTGGGGGAATCAGCGATCGGGCTCGAGCGCGCACGGTCCATGGGCGGGCATTGTGCCAACCGGGCCGGGGGGATGACGGCACTGGCGGAGGCGCGGGCGATAGCAAGGGCGGCGCGTCGCGCGGCCACGGTGGGTTGGGAAAGCGGGCCGTGGGGCGTTAGATTCGGTGGATCATGGACACCAAGAAGGTGGCGTCGATTCGGGTTTGCCTTGCGGTGCTCATTCTGGCCATCACCGCGGCGTGGAGGGGCCCCGCCCAAGAACGGCCAGCGGTGCAAACGCGCTACACCGTGGGCGAGGAGGCCCATTGGACGATTCGCCAGGGCGGGGAGCGCCTTGGGTGGCACGCAGCGCGCTATCTCGGGCGAGTCGAAGCGGGTGAAGGGGCGGGCTCGCACCACTTCAAGGGTTGGTTTGACCTACCGTCGGCCGCGGAACCCGATGCACCGCGCATGCGCAGCGAAGGCGACCTTTTCGTCGATGACTCGGGCCATCCCCTGCGGTTCGTTCAGCGCGTTGAAATCGCCAGTTCGCGCACGCAGCTCGAGGTCACTTTCGCGGATGGCGTGGCGACAGCCCGCATCGAACAGGGCGGCAGCACGCGCGAGGTCGAATCGAAGGTTTCGCCCGGTGTCCGGCTATTCGCGAACAACTTCATTTCGCACTTCGAGCTTGCCCTGCGGCTCGAGCGCGCCGCTTTGACCCTGGACATGCGATTGTACGCCGCGGCGACGCTGCAACAGATGCCCTACAAGCTGACCGACACCACCGACGACACGGACCGCGAACGGGGTGTGCAGCGATTTGCCGATAGCCTCGGGCAGGTGCTGGTCTTCGCCGGCGATCGGCTGGACGAGATCCAGGTCGCAAGCGGCAAGATCGTCATTGCACGCGTCGCAACGCCTTTCGAGCCTTTCACACTCAAGGGCCCCGCGCCGCTTGCGATAGGTGGGGATTTTGAGCTCGAAGAGGTGCGCCTTCTGCACGAAGACGTCCAGCTCGCAGGTGTCTTGACGCGGCCGAAGGGAACCGACCGCGCGCTCCCCGCCGTGTACTTCCTCTCGGGCACGGGCGGGCAAGACCGCCACGGATTTTCCGGCGGTCTCGACCTGGGCACGCACGAGATCCTCGACCGCATCACGTCGGCCGGCTTTGCCGTCCTGCGCCTCGACGACCGCGGCACAGGTGCGAGTTCGGCTCCGTCCACCGAACCGTCCCTGACCGAGCTCGTGCGCGACGCGGGCCTCGCGCTCACCTACCTGCGCAGCCATCCATGGGTGGATGCGAAACGCATTGTTCTCGTCGGCCACAGCGAGGGTGGGGTCGTGGCACCCCTTGCCGCACGGGATTTCGGGGGCATCGCGGGGCTCGTGCTGCTCGCGACGCCGGGTCGGCCGATGCACGCAGTGATGCTCGCGCAAAACCGCGACTTGCTCATGCAATCGGGCCTCGCGGGTGACGCGCTCGAAAAACGCATGGCCGAACTGCGCGCGGGGTTCGAGCGGCTGATCGCGGAGGGCGCGCTTGCACAAACCGAGCTTGCACCCGAGTTTCGCCCGATGCTTCCCGCGCGGCGCTGGCTTCGGGAGCATGCGGCTGTCGAACTGCCGACGCTGCTGGCATCGCTTCCGCTTCCGGTGTGGATCGCGCAGGGCGAGTTGGACGCGCAGGTTTCGCCCGAGCACGACGCGCGGGCGCTGGATCGCGCGTTGACGGCCGGCGCGCATCCCGACCACCAATTAGCGCTGTTTGCAGGGCTCGACCACCTGTTCAAGCGCGCGCCGGGCGAGCGCTCCTCGGTCAACGACTACAGCCTCGACCGACGTGTCGACGGCGGGTTCCTCGACGCGTTGACCGCATGGCTGGGCGCGCGTTTCAAGGCTCCCTGAAGCGCGGGGCGCGGCGCGTCGCGCGGTTGGTTAGCGCGTTGTGTGTGTGCGGGCGGTCGGGGCCCTGCTCCGCCGACGTGGAGCACGACTGCGACGACGCCGAACTCGCCTTCAATCACCTGGCGGATCCTCCGAACCACGACGCTCTGCGACGCCTGGGCTACCTTGGCGGGGAGTGACGCGATCGGGGCGGTAGGATGCGCGCCGTTGGCATCCCCATGAGAGTCAGGCATAGCATCGAGATCCGCCACCTCCGGACGTTCCTCGTGGTCGCGGAGACCGAGAACTTCACGCGCGCCGCCGAACGCCTCGGGCTTTCGCAGCCCAGCGTGTCGCAGCAGGTCAAGGAACTGGAGCAAGCCCTCGGGGCCGCTCTTTTCGTCCGGCTCGGGCCGCGCGTGCGCCTGACGCCGGCCGGGCGCGCGTTCCAGGGACGCGCCGTCGAAGTCCTCGCCAAGTTGACCGAAGCGTGCCAAGCGGTCGAGGCGATCGACGGGCTGCTCGCCGGCCACCTACACGTCGGTGTCATTCCGCCGTTGAACGTGCCGTGGATCCCGCGCGCCGTGGCACGCTTCCATGCACAGCACCCCGGTGTCGCGGTGACCGTGCTGGAAAAGTCCTCGTCGGACGTGGAGACGGATGTCGACTCGGGTCGGCTCGATCTCGGGCTCGGCATCCTGTCCCACGCCGCGCCGAACCTCAGTTACGAACTGTTGCGCCGGGACGAGATCGTCCTGCTCGTGCGGGCGGATGGCGAGCTCGGCGCAAAGCGCGAGATCGGTCGAGAAGCGCTGGCCGCGCACAAGCTGGTGCTTCTGCCCGAGACCTTTTTGATTCGTCAGTTGACCCAAGAGGCCTTCCGCCGCGCGCAGGTGTTGCCGCGTGTGGCCTGCGAGATCAGTTCGATCGACGGAGTGCTCGCGTGCGCGGCCCAAAGCGGCATGGCGACGCTGATGCCGCGTGTGGTGCTCGAGGGGCGCGAGCACCTGGGACTCGTGCCGGTGCGGTTGCGCGGCTGGAAGGCGGAGCTCGAATTTGGACTGATGTGGCCGGGCTCCGGTGATCCGACGCCCGCGGCGCGCGCGTTCGCCGAATGCCTGCGCGCGATCCCTGCGCCCTAGGCCCGGGTTATTCACCAGCTTTGCGATCGGACGGCCCAACCGGCGGCCTTCGGCCGCCTTTCGCCCTCGGGCGCCACTTTGCGACCACGGGCGTCCCTCGTTGACCTGTTCAAGGTCGACTGTGGATCCCGCGGCCGCCAAGCACCACCAGACGACGACTCGGGCTCGTGTGCTCGAAAACCTGATGAATAACCCGGGCTAGCCCGACTTCAGCGTGCGCGTGGGAGCACCCACACGAGGCCCGCAAACCCGAACGCGGCGAGCCCGAGCGGCCCCGGACTGAAGAGCCACAGGGCGCCGAGGGCAAGGGCGAGATCGAGTTCCCTGCCCGCGGGCGCGCGCCGGGCACGCGGCGGATCGCCGTCGATCACACCGGGCAGATCCGGCTTCGACCGTACACGCGCGATCCACAGCAACCCGAGCAAAAGGGCGGCACCCGCCGCGATCCAGGGTGAGCGCTCCGCGCCGGGTCCGGTCCCAAGGTCGGAGAGACTTGGCAGCGCGAAGAGCCGGTCCCGCGCCGCGTACGCCCCCGCGGCAAGCGCCGCTGCGACCCACGGTAGTGCGCGGCGGCGGCCCGCGGCCGCAGTGGCGGTGACCAGCGCCACCAGCGCCAGGGCGAGCACAAAAAACGGCGCCGCTGCGGACGCAATGGCGAGGCCTAGCGCAGCAAGCGCAAGTCCACGGCGATCGGCGCGGCGCAGCCAAAGCGTGGCTCCGGCGAGCGCCAGCAGCGCTCCGGCGGGGGCGTGGGCGGGATGGAGCGCGTCCAACACCACGTCCGTCGGCACCCACACGCCCGCGATCGCGACGGCGGCGCCAAGACCTGCGCCCGCGGCAACGGCGGCCTGCGGGGCGACGCCCGCCGCGGCGAGGGCCAGGGCCCCCATCGACACCAGCGCAACACCCAGCACACTGCCGCCCGGGAGCAACACGACGGCGCCGACCGCGAGGGCAACGGCGAGGCGCGCGCCACGCTCCCACAGACTTGCGCGCGGGTCTGGGAGGGCAAGGTGCCGATGGCGGGGGCGAAGGCCCGCGGGACCGAGCATCCACAGCGCTCCCGCAATCGCGAGCGGCACCCACAGGAGCGGCACGGCCAGCGCTTCCCGCGCGGTCGCCGTCGGCGACAGGATGGCCGACCATGCGCCGCCCAGCACCGCGCTGGTCGCCCACACGACCGCGCCATCCTTGGACGCGGCTCCACCGGGATCACCTGCCGGCAAAAGCGCGAGGATCCCGCGGCCGACGAGCGCGAGGCCGAGGGCGCGGGCGATCGTTTCATGGACCAGCGCGCCATCGATCAAACCCTCGCGCCACAGGGATCCCGCGATCACGGCGCCTGCAACCACGGCGCCGACTGCGGCCGCGGGGGCGATCGCTAGGAGGAGTGCAAGCGCTCGCGCCATGGCGCAAGAGGGTGTCAACGCAAAGGGCCCGGGTCCAGCGGATCGTGACCCCCGTGCCCGCCGCGGTCGCGGCGCCGGGCGGAATCACCCCGTGGTCCGCAACTGCTTTATATTTCTGCGATGAACCACGCCCCGTTGCGCATCGGCGCCTGGCAATTCGCCCCGCGACGAGGCGATGTCTCGCACAACTTGAGCGAGGTCGAGCGCGGCCTGGCGGTGGCATCCGACGCTGGCTTGGGCCTCGTCGTCCTGCCGGAGATGTGGCCGACTTCGTTCCTCGAGGGGGCGGGCCCGTTCGGTGGCGCCGCGGCGGGACGAGACAGCCTCGAAGCGGCGTACCGGGCGAGCGATGAAGCGGTTGAGCGAGTGCGTGCGCTCAGCTCCACCTACCACCTCGCAGTTGCGGGTTCGGCCTACGGACCGGCTATCGAAGGCGGGCGCCGCCCGAACCGTTTGGTGGTGTTCGACCGCGGCCGCGAAGTGCTCGCCCAGGACAAGCTGCACCTGTTCTCGCCGACGGCCGAGCACTTCGCGTTTGCTCCGGGGCGCACCGCGCCGGTGGTTGCCGAGGCAACCTTCGGCCGCATCGCCGGCCTCGTGTGTTACGACCTGCGGTTCGCCGGCCTGGTCGACATCCTCGGCGCGGGCGCCCCGGATGTCCTCGTGGTCCCTGCGCAGTGGCCGCTGGAGCGCGGCAAACACTGGCGCGCGCTGTTGCTCGGACGCGCGGTCGAGTTGCAGGCCTTCGTTGTCGGCGCAAACCGCACCGGCACCGAAACGGTGGGGCGCCGGGGGCAGGAACTCGTGTTTCCCGGCAATTCGGTGGTGGCGAGCCCCGAGGGTCTGGTGCTCGCCGAGGGGCGTGGCGAAGCGGGACTCGTGTGGGCCGAGGTCGACCCGGGGCTTCTCGCGCGCTTGCGCCGGGAGGTCCCCGTCATCCGGGACCGGCGTCCAGAGTTCGATCGGCCGGGCTGACGGGCCGAACGGGGGCGGCGGCGCGCGCCTGCGCAGCCGAAAAAGAGAGGCCGGCGGTCCCCCGCGAGGGGAACCGCCGGCTGCTCACCGTATCTCTCTCGTCTTCTCGGAGTCCTTGATCCCTTCTATCCGCGGTCCCAGCGGGACCCGCCCCGTTCGGCCCCCCATCGGGCCTCCCTGGACGTTCGGTCGGCGGCCTTCTAAACCACCTTCCGACCCACTGGCTTTCGACCAACGAGCCGGGAAGCTGGAGCGATCCGCACGCCTTTCCCGGAAATCGTTTCCCACCCCGGGAGCGCGGCCCCGCTGGGCCCCGCTGGGCCCCGGTGGGCCTCGACGGCGCCTCGACCGCGATGCTGACATGGGCTCGGGCCGCGGCACGGGCCGGGGGGACAGCGCGGGCCGGCGCGGCTACAATCTTGGACCACAATTGGTAGGCGGCCAGCCATACCCTGGCCCCCCGGAGCCGTCCCTGGCTCTGTTTTTCGCCCCGTTCCCGAGCCCCACGAGACGCTTGAGCAGCGCCGTCCGCGTGGCGCGCCCGAGCCCAGGAGACCCCCCTTGAAGGATGTCGTGATCGTCAGCGCCTGTCGCACCCCGATCGGCAAGTTCCAGGGCGGACTCGCCGGCATGCGCGCCACCGAGTTGGGTGCCCTCGCCGTCCGCGAAGCGTTGACCCGCGCCAAGCTCGCTCCGGACCAAGTCGAAGAGGTCATCCTCGGCAATGTCCTGCCCGCGGGGCTCGGTCAGAATCCGGCCCGTCAGGCCGCGCGTGGCGCGGGTGTTCCCGACGGCGCCAGCGCGCTTACGATCAACAAAGTGTGTGGATCGGGCCTGAAGGCGGTGGCGCTCGCCGCCCAGGCCATCCGCGCGGGCGATGCGGACTGCGTGGTCGCGGGGGGCATGGAGAGCATGACCAACGCGCCCTACCTTCTGCCGCAGGCGCGCGCGGGTCTGCGCCTTGGCCACGGGCAACTCATCGACTCGATGGTGCACGACGGCCTGTGGGACATCTACGAAGACTTCCACATGGGCATGACGGCCGAGCTCGTCGCCGAGAAGTACGAGGTCGACCGCGCGCAGCAGGACGCGTTTGCCGCCGAAAGCCACCGCCGCGCCGCCGAGGCCACGTCGGCCGGGCGTTTTGACGAAGAGCGCTTCGCCGTGCTGATTCCCCAGCGCAAGGGCGAGCCCCTGCGCTTCACTACCGACGAGACGATCCGCGAGGGCACGACCGTCGCGAGCCTCGCCGCGCTCAAGCCGGCGTTCAAGAAAGACGGCAGCGTGACCGCGGCGAACGCCTCTTCGATCAATGACGGCGCGGCAGCGCTCGTCGTGATGAGCGCGGACAAAGCCAAAGCCCTTGGTTTGAAGCCGCTCGCGCGCATCGCGGGTTACACGACCGGCGGCGTCGAGCCGAAGTGGGTGATGATGGCGCCCGAAGTTTCCATCGCGAAGCTGTCGAAGAAGCTCGGCCGCGCGCCGGCCGACTTCGACTTGCACGAGATCAACGAAGCATTCTCCGCGGCCGCTTGCGCGCTCACGCGGGTCCTCGACCTCGACCGCGCGAAGGTCAACGTCAACGGCGGCGCGGTGGCGCTCGGCCACCCGATCGGAGCGTCTGGCGCGCGTATCCTCGTGACGCTGCTGCACGCCATGCGGCAGCGCGGCGCGGCCACGGGCATGGCGTCCTTGTGCTTGGGCGGCGGCAATGCCGTGTCGCTCGCGGTGGAGGCGCTCTGAGATGGCGAACCCCGTCTTCGAGCGGATCGCCGTCATCGGCGCGGGCACGATGGGCAACGGCATCGTGCAGACCTTCGCGACGTACGGCAGCGACGTCCTGATGGTGGACCTCGACGAGAAGGCGCTCGAGCGCGGCCGCGCGGCGATCGCCAAGAGCCTCGGACGCATCGTCCAAAAGGGCGGACTCACCCAGCCGAACGCTGACGCGGCGCTCGCGCGCGTGCGCACCTCAACGCGGCTCGCGGACGCGGCCCAGGTCGGCCTCGTCGTCGAAGCGGTGGCCGAGCGGCTCGACGTCAAGCGCAAGGTTTTTGCGGAGCTCGACGGTGTGTGTGGCGCCGACGCCATCCTCGCGTCTAACACATCGTCGATTTCGATCACAACCCTCGCCGCGGCGACCAAGCGCACCGACCGCGTGGCGGGGATGCACTTCATGAACCCCGTGCCGCTGATGAAGCTGGTCGAGATCGTGCGCGGGCAGGAGAGCTCGGACCGCACGATCGAGCGCATCGTCGCCGCGACAAGGGCGCTCGACAAAGAACCCGTGGAGGTCAACGACTACCCGGGTTTCGTGTCGAACCGCATCCTCATGCCGATGATCAACGAGGCCGTCTACTGCCTGATGGAAGGCGTGGCGACCCGCGAGGCCATCGACGCCGTGATGAAGCTCGGCATGAACCATCCCATGGGGCCGCTGACCTTGGCCGACCTGATCGGCCTCGATGTGTGCCTCGACATCATGGAAGTGCTGCAGCGGGACCTGGGTGATTCCAAGTACCGCGCGTGTCCCTTGCTGCGCCGGATGGTGGCCGCTGGCCGCCTGGGCCGCAAAGCTGGCAAAGGCTTTTACGACTACGTTTGATCGAAACCTCCGTGGGGCTTGCGCGCGCCCGTTGCGGCCACGCGCCCCCGACCCCCCTTACACCTGCTCCAGATGACGACGACGGCGATGCTCGGGCTTGACGAGGACGTGGCGATGGTGCGCGACATGGCGCGCGACTTCGCCACCCATGAACTGATCCCCCGGGCCACCCAGCACGACCGTCAGGGGGACATCGACCCCGAGGTCTTCCTCAAGATCGGCGAACTGGGCCTGTGGGGTTTGACGATCCCCGAGCAGTACGGGGGCGCGGGACTCGGCAACACCGCGCTCACGGCGGTGCTGATCGAGCTCAACCGCGGCTGCGCGGCCACGGGCGTCACGCTGTCGGTGCATAACAGCCTGGTCAGCGCGCCGATCACGCGCTTTGGGACCGAGGACCAAAAGCGCGCGTGGCTGCCGCGTCTCGCATCCGGCGAGGTCATCGGTTCCTACTGCCTGACGGAGGCCGACGCCGGATCGGACGCGGCGGCGTTGCAGACCAGCGCGACGAAGGACGGCGACCACTTCGTGCTCAACGGGACGAAGCTGTGGGTCACCAACGGTGCCTGGGCCGGGTTGTTCATCGTGTATGCGCGCACGAATACCGGTGTGTCGAAGGCCAAGGGCATCTCCGCGTTTTTGGTGCCGCGCGACGCGCCGGGCCTGTCGGTTGGCAAGCACGAGAAAAAAACCGGCATCCGTGGGTCGTGCAGCGTTGAGATCGTGCTCGAGAACGTGCGCGTTCCGGCTGGCAACCTGCTGGGCGAGCGGGATCGCGGATTCAACGTCGCGATGGATACCCTCGACGGCGGCCGGATTGGCATCGCGGCGCAGGCGGTGGGCATCGGCCGCGCGTGCATCGAGGCCTCGGTCAAGTACGCCAAGGAACGGGAGCAGTTCGGTCGCCCGATCGGCGAGTTCCAGGCGATCCAATGGAAACTCGCCGACATGGCGACGCAGGTCGACGCCAGCGAGCTGTTGACCTACCGCGCGGCGGCGTTGCGCGACGCCCAGCAGCCCTGCAACCGCGAAGCCGCGATGGCCAAGCTCATGGCGTCGCGCTCGGCGAACTTTGCCGCTGACGAATGCCTGCAGATCCACGGCGGCGCGGGTTATACCGACCACTTCCACGTGGAGCGTTTGTTCCGCGATGCGCGCATCACCGAGATCTACGAGGGCGCGACGGACATCCAGCGCCTCGTGATCGCGCGCAGCCTACTTGCCTGAATCCCCCCAACGCACCATTCCCACCATGAGCGGAAGCAACGACCCGGAGATCCTCAACCTCGAGGAAGCGGCCACGCTGCTCGGCGTCAGCGTCAAGACCTTCAACAAGGTGTTGCACAGCCAGAGCCTGCCCGCGCGCAAGATCGGTCGGGAATGGAAGTTTTCGCGCCGCGCGCTCATCGAATGGGTGGGTAGCGGCAAGAGCGACGACTTCTACCGCGACGGCGGACCGACCGAGGAAACCGCCGCGGCCGGCGGTGTTCCCGAGGAGCGCCGGCGCACAAGCGGTTGGCGCCTCGAGCTCGACTGATCAGGGCCTTCTGAGCACTGAACGCACACGACCCCGTCTCCTACATCCCGCCAATGACCACTGCGACGCACAGCACGGACGCCCTGCCCGACACCAAACACGGACTCGACCTGACCGAGGACCAGCGCATGGTCCGCGACATGGTGCGCGAGTTCGCGGCGGCCGAAGTGGCGCCCCTTGCCCACGAAATCGACGAAGAACACCGCTTCCCGCTCGAGACGTGGAACAAGATCGCGGAGCTCGGCCTGCCGGGCATTCCGTTCTCCGAGGACGTCGGGGGCTCGGGCGGCGGAACGCTTGCCTACATCCTCGCCGTCGAGGAGCTGTCCAAGGTGTGCGGCTCGACCGGCCTGACCCTGGCCGCGCACGTGTCGCTGGGCACGTGGCCGATCTACGCGTTTGGCAACCACCTGCGCGAGCGCTACGTGCCGGGGCTGATCGAGGGCAAGCACATGGGGGCGTACGGCCTCACCGAGCCCAACGCAGGGTCGGATTCGGGCGGCACTCAAACCACTGCCGTACTGACGGGCGACGAGTACGTGTTGAATGGCCGCAAGTGCTTTTGCACCAACGCCAACCACGCCGGTGTGTTCATTGTGACCGCGGTCACGGACCGCAGCCTCGGCCCGAAGGGCATCAGCGCGTTTGTCGTGCCGCGTGATACCGCGGGCTTCGTGATCGAAAAGGGCGAGGTCAAGCTCGGCATGCGCGGCTCGGATTGGGCCAGCTTGGTTTTCGAGGACGCCCGCATCCCGCGCGACCACCTTTTGGGCCCCGAAGGCGAGGGTTTCCGCACGTTCATGAAAACCCTGGACGGCGGCCGCATCTCGATCGCCGCGCTTTCGCTTGGCATCGCGGAGGGCGCCTACGCCGTTGCCCTGAAGCACGCAAAGGAGCGCATCGCGTTTGGCAAGCCCCTCGCCGAACAGCAGGCCGTGGCCTTCAAGCTGGCCGACATGGAGGTGCAGATCGAAGCGTCGCGCCACCTCGTTTACCACGCCGCACGCATCAAGGACGCCGGGTTGCCGTACACGCGTGAGGCGGCGGTCGCGAAGCTGCACGCGTCGGAGACCGCGATGAAGGTCACCTACGACGCGATCCAGGTCCTCGGCGGTTATGGCTACAGTCGCGAGTACCCGGCCGAGCGCATGTGGCGCGACGCGAAGCTGTGTGTCATCGGCGAGGGCACGAGCGAGATCCAGCGCCTGATCATCTCGCGCCAGATCCTCAAGTGAGCGCGAGCGCGCCGCTCTTCACCGGACCCGTGGCCGTGGACGGCTGGACCGTCCACGCGCTTTGCGACGGCGAGTTCCGCCTCGACGGTGGCGCCATGTGGGGCGTCGTGCCCGCCAATCTATGGCGCGCGATGACCCCGCCCGCACAGGACAACACGATCCGCATGGCGCTGCGCCCGTTCCTCGCGCGCCGCGGGGACCGCGTCGTCGTGATCGAAGGTGGTGTGGGAGCGCGCTGGAGCGACAAGTTGAGTCGCATGTACCAAATCGAAGGGGGCGGCGGGCTCGCGACGAGCCTCGCGGCCTACGGGGTCGCAACCGAAGACGTGACGGATGTGGTCCTGTCGCACTGCCACTGGGACCACATCGGCGCGCTGGTGATCGATGGCGAGCGCGGCCCGACGCCGCTTTTCCCGCGCGCGCGCCATTTTGCGCCCGAAATCGAAATCCAGCGCTGCCTCGCGCCCGACCACGTCCGCAAGGGGTCCTATCGTCCTGAGGACCTTGAGCCGCTGCGCGCCGCCGGACTGCTCCACGCGCTGGAAACCACACCCTCGACCCGCGGCACGGGGGAACGGGTGGCGGAGCCCGTGCCCGGCATCACCGTGCACGTGCTCGGGGGACATTCCGACGGTGTTTCAACGATCGCGGTGGGCGACCTTAGCGCGCCGGGGCCCGGGAATGCCGCGGTGTTCTGGTCCGACGTGGTTCCCACGACGCACCATGTTCAACCGCCCTACATCATGGCCTATGACATCGATGTCGTCCGGTCCTTTGACGTTCGAAGCCGCTGGCTCGACGAAGCGGCGCGAAAGGGCTGGATCGGACTTTTCTACCACGATCCGGACATTGCCTTCGCGCGCGTGACGCGGGACGGCCGCCGTTTTGGCGTGCAGCCCCTCGCTTAATCCGCCGCGATCAACCCCACGCCATGCGACTCGTTTCCCTGTGCCCGAGCCTCACCGAGCTCGTCTTCGAGCTCGGGCTTGGCGACCGGCTCGTGGGCATCACCGAATACTGCGTCCGCCCGCCCGAGGGTGTCCCACGGATCGAGAAGGTCGGGGGCACGAAGGATCCGAAGGTGGAGCGCATCAAGGAGCTCCAACCGGATCTTGTGCTGCTCAACGAAGAGGAAAACCGGCGCGAGGATGCCGACGCCCTCGACACGCTCGGGATCGCAACACACACCAGTTTTCCGCGTACTGTCGAAGAAGTGGCAGCAACCGTGCGCGAGCTTTCCGCACGACTGGGAGTAGCGCCAGCGGGGCAGCGAGTGGCGAATGGCATCGACGTGGCGCTCGAGCGCGCGCGCGCGGCGACACGCGGCCAGCGACCCGTGCGGTTTGCGTACCTCATTTGGCGCAAACCCTGGATGACGGCCGCGGAGGGCACATACGTGAGTTCGCTGCTCGAGGCCGCCGGCGGGGACAACGTCGTGGGGCCGTGTCCGACCCGTTACCCCTCGATCAGCGGCGCACAGCTCGCGAGTGCGGATCCGTGCGCAGTCCTGCTCTCGACCGAACCCTTTCCGTTCCAACCAAAACATGTCGCGGAACTCGCCGCGGCCACCGAGCTTGCACCCTGCCGCTTCCGCATCGTCGACGGCGAGCTTTTGTCGTGGCACGGCGCGCGCACGGCCGCGGGCCTCGATTACGCGGTGCGGCTCCTGGACGAGTTCCGTCGCGCCCGGCGCCCCCAAGCGACCCGCTGACACGCGGGCGCGAGCCTACTCTTCCCGCGCGCGCCTCGTTCAGTACACTCAAAGGCCCGTCGGCGTCCGGCGGCCAGATCCTAAGGAGTGTCGCGCGTGAAGAAGATCGCTGTTGCGAAACCTGTCGTCGAGCTCGACGGCGACGAAATGGCCCGCGTCATGTGGGCGTTCATCAAGGAACGGCTGATTCAGCCGTATCTCGACCTTGAGCTCGTGTACTTCGACCTGGGTATGGAGCACCGCGACGCGACCTCCGATCAGGTCACCCTGGACGCCGCGCACGCGATCCAAGCGCACGGTGTCGGCGTCAAGTGCGCGACGATCACTCCGGACGAAGCGCGGGTCGAAGAGTTCAAGCTGAAGAAGATGTGGAAGAGCCCCAACGGGACGATCCGCAACATCCTGGGTGGTACCGTCTTCCGCGAGCCGATCATCTGCAAAAACGTGCCGCGGCTCGTCCCCGGATGGACCAAGCCGATCGTCATCGGCCGTCACGCGTTTGGCGACCAGTACCGCGCCACGGACTTCAAGGTGCCCGGCAAGGGCCGTCTCGTGATGCGTTTTGAGCCCGAAGGTGGCGGCACGCCGATCGAGCACGAGGTGTTCCAGTTCAAGGAACCCGGTGTCGCGCTCGGCATGTACAACCTCGACGAGTCCATCCGCGGTTTTGCGCGCGCATGCCTCGAGTTTGGGTTGCAGCGCAAGTGGCCGGTGTACCTGTCGACCAAGAACACGATCCTCAAGGTCTACGACGGGCGCTTCAAGGACATCTTCCAGGAGGTCTTCGAAGCCGATTACCGCGCGCGCTTCGAGGCCATCGGCATCGTGTACGAGCACCGCCTGATCGACGACATGGTCGCGGCCGCGCTGAAGTGGGAGGGTGGCTTCGTGTGGGCCTGCAAGAACTACGACGGCGACGTGCAGTCCGACACGGTCGCGCAGGGGTTTGGGTCGCTCGGCCTGATGACCAGCGTGTTGCTCACCCCCGACGGCAAAACCGTCGAAGCGGAGGCCGCGCACGGCACCGTGACGCGCCACTACCGCGAGCACCAAAAAGGCCGCCCCACATCCACGAACCCGATCGCCTCGATCTTCGCGTGGACGCGCGGCTTTGCACACCGCGCGAAACTGGACGACAACCCCGCCCTCGCGCGCTTCGCGGACACGCTCGAGCGTGTCTGCATCGAAACCGTCGAAGCCGGCAAGATGACAAAGGACCTGGCCATCCTGATCGGCCCCAAACAACCCCACTTGACAACCGAAGGCTTCCTGGAAGCCCTCGACGCCGAACTGCGCCGCCGCCTGACCACCTGATCAGGAGCTCTCGACGTCAGCTGTTGCGCAGCTCTACGACCTGCTGCGGTCTGCTGCGTGAAGACGCCCCGGCCGCCGATGGGTTCGTTGCGGCACAAACCCTCGGTATTGGCGGACAAATACCGAGGGTTTGTACCCGGGAATGCGGGCGTCGTGGCGCCGCTCAGGGGCCGATGGTGAGGGGTACGGCGTTGCTGGCGGATTCGAGTGCGAGCGTCGTTTGGTCGAACACCAAATACGCGTGGTGGAACGTCAAGCCGATGGTGCTCGCGGGAGTGGCGGGCGGGAGTTGGAAGGACGCGTAGGCGCGGCCCCAGGGGTCGAGTTGGCCGAGGGATGCGGGCAGCAGCGCGGAGTTCGGCTGGTTGAGCGTGAACTGCGTATAGAAGTCGGGCACCAGCGGCACCGACACCGCTCCAAGCGGTAGCGCGGGCTCGGCACCCGAGAGTGAACCCAGGATCAGATAGAAATCGCCCGCG